>JBBSRB010000013.1:0-32907 GCA_038243445.1 Chitinophagales bacterium
ATAGAAGCCGGAATGATGCATATTGAAGAAAGGCGGTTTAGTCTTATTGTTTTGGTTTCCTCGGTAGAAATAATGTTTCGGGAAAAAGCTTCGTCAAAGGGTATTGCATTTAAAATAGATGTAGATGCTGCATTGCCGGATACCCTTTGCGGCGATCCGGTGCGGCTTACACAAATACTTATTAACCTGCTGGGCAATGCCCTGAAGTTTACCGAAAAGGGCACGGTGAGCCTGCAGGTGCGCGCCGTTCGGCAGCAGGCCGATAACGTGGAAGTGGAGTTTAACGTAAAAGATACCGGCATGGGCATTGCGCCAGATAAAAAGCAAAAAATATTTAATCGTTTTCAGCAGGCTGATGCCCAAACCACAAGGCATTTCGGCGGTACCGGTTTGGGTCTTTCCATTGTAAAGCAATTAGTGGCTATTCAAAAAGGAACTATAGATGTAGTTAGCGAAGTAGGAAAAGGTTCCGAATTTTTAGTAACCCTTCCGCTTAAAATAAGTACAGAGGAGAGCCAGAAATACACCATTAGCGTAAGCGATGTGCTGCCCCGTTTACACACCCTCAAGCTATTAATAGCCGAAGACAATATTATGAACCAGCACCTGATGCGCCACTTAATGCGTCAATGGCAAATAGATCATGAAATTGTAAACAACGGACTGGAAGCAGTGGACTTATTAAAGCAGCAGCCTTTTTCCATTGTTTTAATGGACATTCAAATGCCTGAAATGGATGGTTATGCGGCAACGCTGGCCATTAGAAACGAACTTAAACTGACTGTACCCATTATTGCCATGACAGCGCATGTAATGCCCGGCGAAAAAGAGCGATGCCTTGGCTATGGCATGAACGATTATATTTCAAAGCCCGTTAAAGATGCAGAATTGTATGCTATTTTAAAACAATATGCACCAACCGCAGGCAGTGCCGAGGCTTCGCCGGAGGTGGTAGATCTTTCGTATTTAAAGGAACTTTCCATGGGCGATGCGGAGTTTGAACAAACCATTATTCAGCAATTTATTATACAGGTGCCCGAAGAGTTGAAGGGACTAAAAGCAGCCATTGTATCGCGGGACGCACAGCAAATGAAAAGCGTGGCGCACGGCATGAAAAGCTCTGTATCTTACCTGGGGCTGCATACGCGGCTGCACCCTGTATTGCACCGGATAGAAACAGCAGGCGGAGACCTGGGTTCATCTGAAAAATTATTGGAGGATTTTGATGAAGTGCAATCTGTTTGCAGGCAGGCCATTGCAGAAGCAACAGACTTACTTCAAAGCGCCACGCCTGTAAGTTAAGTGGCGCCCATTTTATTTGTTTACCGATTAATAGGCCTGCTTCAACGATAAAAAGCGGAGTCGTAACATTGCGCTTCTTACTTTTATTACAGCCAAAACAAGTCATTCGGTTATTGTAAAAAATAGCTGGTCTGCGGTCGATAATTAAAATAGAGATTCCTGATTTAAGCCTTTCGTTTCTACGAGCGGC
This sequence comes from Chitinophagales bacterium, assembly GCA_038243445.1. Taxonomy (GTDB): domain Bacteria; phylum Bacteroidota; class Bacteroidia; order Chitinophagales; family Chitinophagaceae; genus Flavisolibacter. The sequence continues at coordinate 1,493 of JBBSRB010000013.1, forward strand.
TTTGTTGTTTTTATACCCTTTTTTAAGGGTTTTGCAGAAGCTGCCTGCGGGCGCCGGCATTTCTTTAAAAAATTTATTACTATAAAAGATTATTATTTACAAAGGCGTAAGTGTAAAAAGTTTTGAAAAAGAAAATCCTCTCCGACCTAAAGTCTCCGTTTAGGCAGTGGGGATGCTCATCTCCGGCACGTCGCCATCAACAATTAACTTACCGGCGGTTTTTGACTTTATTTCTTCAACCGATACGCCCGGCGCCCGTTCCAGTAATTTAAACCCGTCTTCTGTTACTTCAAGCACGGCCAATTCGGTAACTATTTTTTTTACACAGCCAACGCCAGTCAGCGGCAGCGAACATTGAGGTAATAATTTTGACTCGCCTTTAGGGTTGGTATGCATCATAGCTACAATAATATTGCGGGCACTGGCCACTAAATCCATTGCGCCACCCATGCCTTTTACCATTTTTCCCGGTATTTTCCAGTTGGCAATATCGCCGCGCTCGCTAACTTCCATAGCGCCTAAAACCGTTAAATCAACCTTGCCCGCCCGTATCATTCCAAAGCTTTCTGCCGAATCGAAAAAGGCGCCACCTGGCAATACGGTTACTGTTTCTTTGCCTGCATTAATCAGGTCGGCATCTATTTCTGCTTCTGTAGGGTAGGGTCCCATGCCCAGCATCCCGTTTTCGCTTTGCAGCATAATAGAAATCCCCTGGGGAATATAATTAGCCACCAGCGTTGGTATGCCAATACCAAGGTTTACATACATTCCATCTTCTAACTCCTGAGCTATTCGTTTCGCAATTCCATATTTATCTAAAGGCATAAAAAGAGTTTAGAGGTTTAGGCGTTTAGGGTTCAAAGTTTAAGTTTGTTTAAGGTTGCTTTCGATCCGAGAAGAAACCTTCGGCAAAACGTAACAGTAAACGTCAAACTTGCTGCTTGGCCAGTTGTACGGTTTTACGCTCAATACGTTTTTCGTACTCTTTACCTTCAAATATGCGGTGTACATAAATGCCGGGCACATGTATCGCATCGGGGTCTAGCTCGCCGGGTTCTACTAAATGCTCTACTTCGGCAATAGTTATAGTGCCTGCTTTTGCCATAGAAGTAGAAAAATTGCGGGTTGTCTTCCGAAAAGCTAAGTTTCCAAAACGGTCTCCTTTCCAGGCTTTTACCAGGGCAAAATTGGCATGCAGGGCCAGTTCCATTAAATACTTTTTTCCGCCAAATTCACGCACTTCTTTTCCCACGCTTATTTCGGTGCCATAACCTGCGGGTGTAAAAAACGCCGGAATGCCCATTCCTGCCATTTGTATGCGGGTTGCCAGCGTTCCCTGCGGTATTAGGTCTACTTCCATTTCGCCGGTTAACAACTGCCGCTCAAATTCCGAGTTTTCGCCAACGTAAGAAGCCATCATTTTTTTTACCTGGCGGGTTTTTAAAAGTAAGCCAAGTCCAAAATCATCAACGCCGGCGTTGTTCGATATGCAGGTTAGTCCCGTTACGCCTTTTTCAACCAGGGCAGCAATGCAGTTTTCGGGAATGCCGCACAAGCCAAAACCACCAAGCATCACCGAGGCTCCGTCGAAAACATCCTGCAACGCATCGGTGGCATTTAAAAATACTTTATTCATACAAATGGGGTAAGCTTCAAAATTAATAATATCAAACAAATGAAAGGTACATTAATCAATTGACCTTCTAAAACCGGCGCCCGGAACGGTACCTTCAGAGCGGAGGCGCAGCGAGTCTAAAACGGTTTTTAGTTGTTCCGGATTTTTTTCGTAATAGGCAAAACTTCGCTTAAACTCTTCTTCCGAAGTGTTATGTATGCGTAATATCTGGGCGTAAAGTTGAATACTTTCTTTTTCTTTTATTATGCTTGTATCCAGCGTAGCCCGGTAGCCAGTTAATTCATCGGCACGAATTAAATCCCACAAAATAGCCTGCATTTTTTGAGGCGGCACTACATTATTAGGTACATCTTTTGTGCTGCACGAAAAACATACAAAAAAGGGTACAAATAAGAAGAAAAGGAATCTTGTCATCTTAAATCTTTATAAGCTGCGACATTGGTTAAGTCGAGTTTAGACAGCAATTGACCAGCACGCCTTTTTGTAGTGTTTTCCGCCTTTACAAACGATTTTGCAAGCTCGTTTCCTTTTCCCTGGAAAAAAATCTGAACCATCATTAAGGTAGGATTGTCGCGGTTTAGGGCGGTTAAAAGATCAAGCGCCTGCAAGATGCCGGTGCGCGCAGTTTCTTCGTCTTCGTAAAAAGAATCTAACCCGGTTCTGTAATAAGCGTACAACGCATCGTGTATTAAAGCAAAGCGGTTATCCGTTAAATTCTCGGCCAGGTTAAAGCGGTTGCGCTGTCCATCAAAGGCTTTCCAACCGCTGATATCGCGGCCTTCAGGCGCATTGTTTACAATGTTTAGCGCTTTTCTAAAATACGGATCGCCACCGCGTGGCGAAAAAGAATCGTAATCAAGACCCACAATAATATTTGCATAATAAGCCAGTATGGCGGTTAAGTTACCCGCCATTGGATCGGTTCCCTGAACCCGGTTTTCGTTAAACTCAATAGGCTGAAACTCCACATAACGAAAAACAATATCGTTATCCAGATAATTAATTAGTGGCGATTCGTAAGTACTATTATAAATTGGGCGTGCTGCCTGAACCAATAGCGATGCTTTGTACACATTTTCTCCAAGCGCCTGATCAATAGAAAGAAGAAAATTGCATTTTATTTTTTCCGCCGGCTGATACACATCGCCTGTCCATTTGCGATTATTTAAGAAAGTTGTAAGCGCTGTTTGCAGGGTTTGAAATATCTTTTTATCTACTTCGGTGCTGATGCGTGCTGACTGCACGGTTAGCCGCGCCTGAAGCTCCTGCGCCTGGGATGGCTGCGCAAAGAATATAATAAATGTAATTACAACTAATTTTTTCATGGTAGCATTTCACTTATCAAATCAACAATATCTTTTGCAACGTCGGTTTTTGGCTTTGCTTCAAACTCTTTGATGAAACCGTTTTTATAAAACACAGTTACCTGGTTGGTATCTTTTCCAAAACCTGCTTTATTATTCTGCAATGAATTTAAAACCATCATATCAGCACCCTTTTTTGCAAGTTTTTGCGCTGCATTTTGGTTTTCGTTTTCCGTTTCCAAAGCAAAGCCAACCAACACCTGATGCGGTTTTTTCTTCGTACCAAAGGTTCCTAAAATGTCCACTGTTTTTTTCAATTTTATTTCTACTTCATCTGCCCTTTTTTTAATCTTTTGTTCCGCTACTTCCACGGGCGAATAATCGGCCACAGCGGCGGCCATAACGGCTATATCATAATCTACGTGTTGGCTGCAGGCTTCAAACATTTCTTGTGCAGTGGTTACGTTTACTACCTCTACCCTTTTTTGAATGTTTTGAACAGTTACCGGACCGCTCACCAAAACTACTTTTGCACCGCGGCTGCTTAGCTCATTAGCAAGGGCAAACCCCATTTTACCAGATGAATGGTTTCCAATAAAACGTACAGGATCCAGTGGTTCGTATGTAGGACCTGCAGTTACAAGCGCTTTTTTACCGGAAAGTTGTGCTCTTTTGGCCAAGAAATCGGTTACATACGCCACAATTGTTTCGGGTTCCGCCATGCGGCCAAAACCAATAAGCCCGCTGGCCAGTTCGCCCCACTCTGCATTAATAATATGATTACCATACGTTGAAAGAACTTCCAGATTTTTCTTTGTAGCATCGTGCTGCCACATGTCATCATCCATAGCCGGCGCTACAATAACAGGGCAGGATGCCGATAAATAGGTCGTTAAGAAAAGATTATCGCATTGCCCGCTGGCCATTTTGCTTAACGAATTGCAACTAAGCGGAGCCACTAAAAACACATCGGCCCAGCGGCCAAGCGCCACATGATTGGCCCACGAACCTTCGGTAAAAAGATCGGTAAGTACCGGCGAGCCGGAAAGTGTTGACAGCGTAAGGCGGGAAACAAAATCTAACGCAGCGGGCGTTGCCACCACTTTTACTTCGGCGCCTTCCTTTACCAACTGCCGCACCAACAACGGCGTTTTATACGCCGCAATGGAACCGGTAACGCCTATTAATATTTTTTTGCCTGATAACATTAGGGCTAAAATACTACTTCTGAAAAACAAAAGCGATCCTGCTTTTACAGAACCGCTTTTCGCTTTTTTCAAAAATTAATTATTGAAACAAATCTTCTTCATTTCTACGATGATGAACTTTATCGTCCATAAATTCGGTGGTGGCCAACAAAGCCGGGTTAGGCATGCGTTCGTAAGCCTTTGAAATTTCTATCTGCTCTTTGTTCTCATGAATTTCTTCAAGGCTGTCGGTATGGCTGGCAAACTCTTCCAGCTTTTTATGCAATTCCTCTTTCAGATTAATATTTATTTGGTTAGCCCTTTTAGCAATGATTGCAATGGACTCGTACACATTTCCAGTTTTTGATTTTAACTGAATAAGGTCGCGGGTTTCTACATTGTTAGCAGTGCTGCTGTTAGGCTGGCGTTTTGACCGACTCATTAGTTATATTTTTTAAGTTATTCTGAGATAAAGTTAAGTATTGCTCTACTTCTTTGGTGTAGGTACTTTGCGGAAACTGCTCTACAAAATCGCTACACTCATCCAATACCTTTTGATAGCGTTCCGCTTTTTTGTTTTCTACACTTAGTTCGGCAAATTTAAAATACGATTTTATAGACATCAATTTATACTCATCGTTTCTTTCCGAATCGGGATAAGTATCAATTAAAGCGCCAAACGCAACAGCAGCTGCTCTAAACTGATTGAGGTCGAAATATAATTGTGCGGCTTTCGAATCTTTTACCTCCAACTTCCTGCGGGAAGCGTCAATAATTTCTGTAGCTTCTTTTATCCGCGGCGAGCCTGGATGCGTATTAATAAAAGTCTGCATCATGCCCATTGCCTTAATTGTATTGGTCTGGTCCAGCTCGGCTTTTGGTGATTGTTTGTAAAACGTGTACGCCCTCATGTATTCTATTTCCTCGGTTCGGGCACTGTTTGGAAACACCTCTACATAGGTTTTAAACAGGTTTTCAGCATTCAGATAGTCTTTTTGATTATAGGCCGTATAGGCATACTTATAATAGATGTCTTCAAATTCCGGCCTGCCTCTGTAAAACGGAATTACATCTTCATACAACTGCTGGGCGAAGTTCCATTTTTTGTTTACATAGTACTTTTCGGCCATTCTCAGTTTATACTCCTGGTCTTTACTTTTTAAAACCTTACTGATGCCGGTGCAGCTAAGCAGAGAAACACTAAATAGTAGAAGGTATAGGAACTTCATAAAGGGGTGCAAAGTTAATTAGTTTCGGCAAATATTCAGCAATTATAACGAAGGCAGTTTTTTACTCCGTTAATATTTAGGTAAATAGTGCAAAAAAAGCCCTCCATTGTGGAGGGCTTTTTACATTTTTTATACTTATTTATTTGCTTCTTCTAAGATTTGGGTGAGGCGCAGGTACAGTTGTTTGTCCTTGCTCATCGGTTGTTGCCGCGCGCAGGTCCACTGTATTGCAATCGCCACCTTCCTGACCGTAGTTAAAGAACAAGCGGTCTGCAGAAATACCTTCTTTTTCAACCAGGTAGTTAATTACTGCATTTACTCTATCCCAACTTCTTTGCTGCTCTGCTTTGCTTGAAGCGCAATATCCTGTTACCACAATGCGGCAATTTGGATTGTTGCGTAAGCGGCTTGCCACAGAGGCTAACATGCTTCTTGCATCGCTGCTAACAGCTACTGAAGTGTTTCCAGAGAAAGTTACACTTGGCAATGCTCCCAAAGAAGCAGCACAGGCACCAGCATCTCCAACCATAGTACCACATCCTTCTGGACAAGGGCATTTACCTACACCATCAGCATCTACCGGCTGGCAATTTGTTGGTGTAATAAGCTCTTTATCACGGAAGTCAGGCACGCCATCACCATCTGTATCGCGGCTAACACCATGTGTGTCAACAGGTACACCGGCAGGAGTTTGTTCCATATCAAACTGGTCGGTTACACCATCGCCATCAGTATCGGGTAATACAGGTTTAGGTAAGCGCATCAGGCGAGGATTGCGAATTTCGCTGTACGCGTAATCCAATGGATTCATCCACCAAAGGGGCTCGGTAGCTTTAGAACCAATGTTGAAGTTTAAACCAATAGTAGCGTAGTTGTACGAATCAAAGTCGCGGGTTAAAACCGGTTCTGCACCAGTTTGTTCTGCCCAGCGCTGACCATCTAATAAATCGTCTTTAGTAATAGTAAAGCGATCTTCAATAGCAAGATTAATGCGGTTGTTTAATTTAAAAGCAATACCGGCACCTAAGTGACCAACAGGCTTAAATGTTTCGCCAAACAACTGAGGACGACGGTCGCCATGATTATCGGCTCTTGTTTCATACTCATCATCCCAGTTTGGAAGATCTTTGATTGCGTCTTTTGTTTCTTTTCTTGTTTTCCAGCTTCCATCAGGAACAGAAGCAAAGTTGTAAGGGGCGCCATCAGAACCTAAAGCATTTACTTTAGAATAGTAGATAGTACCGCCAATACCAGCGATTCCGTAAACATTAAAGCCGGTTTTAGCTTTGTGAAAACGTACATTGTTTAAGGAAAACAAGCCTTCTAAAGCCAAATCCTGAACGGTTGTGTTGTAGTTGTAGTAAACAGGATCGTTTGGTGAAGTGTAGGCGTTCCACGCCGTGTTGCTTGAATAACCGGTTGAACGCAGGTAATTCATACCCTTACCATTGCCATACATGTACTCTAAACGCATTGAAAACACATAACCGAAAGCCTTGCGAATGTGTGCACCAAAACCATACGATAGTACAGAAGCCACATCGCCGCTAATGTTAAACGCACCTGCCTTTACCCCTACTTCCCACATGTTACGCGGACGTGCAGGGAAGTTGTACGTGCCGTTCATAAACTCGGTATGCTGAGGCATACTCCTGGAAGGAACTAAAGAAGAATCTGAAACATCATAGCCGGTTCCTGTGGTAGTGGTTGTCTGTGAGAAACCGTACGATGCTAACAGGCAGAAGACGCCTGCTAGAAATGAGTACTTTTTGCTTGCCATAACTAATAATTAAAATTTAGAGATCAATATCCTATTATTTGGCAAAAGTAAGATTTGACAATTCAATTATCAAACTTTATAATTTTATTTCAATAATAATTCTTAAATTTTGCCTGCGTTGCATTCTGCAATTCTTATACCATATACCCACCGTACCTACTTGCGTTGTAACTTTCGGCCTTAATTACAATGCAGTTACCCGTTCACTTAATAGAAGAAGAGTTAAAGCTTTTTGAAGTTAAATTCAAAGAAGCAGTAAAGAGCCAGGTTTCCATGCTCGACCGTATTATGCGGTATATTGTTAAACGAAAAGGAAAGCAGCTTCGTCCCATGTTTGTTTTTCTTTCTGCCAAACTTTGCGGCACCGTTACCGATGCCACTTACCGCGCCGCTTCGCTTGTAGAACTTCTGCATACCGCTACTTTGGTGCACGATGATGTTGTGGACGACTCAATTGAACGTAGAGGTTTTTTCTCAGTTTATGCCCTTTGGAAAAACAAAGTTTCGGTGCTTGTGGGCGATTACCTTTTAGCAAAAGGCCTATTACTTTCTTTAGATAACAGCGACTTTCGGGTGTTGCAGATTTTATCCACCGCCGTTCGCCAAATGAGCGAAGGCGAGCTTTTGCAAATGGAAAAATCAAGATCGCTTAATTTAAACGAAGATGTTTATTTCGAGATTATTAAAAATAAAACCGCTTCACTACTTTCCGCCGCCTGCGCAGCGGGCGCCTTTTCGGCCAGCGGTAACGAAGAACTGGCGCTGCGCATGCAAACCTTTGGCGAAAAAGTAGGCATTGCTTTTCAAATTAAAGACGATCTTTTTGATTATGCGTACGACAACGTAGGCAAACCTACCGGCAACGATATCAAAGAAAAAAAACTAACGCTACCCCTTATTTATACATTGAACAAGGTAGATAAAGCAACCCGCAGAAAGCTTATTTACATTATAAAAAACAAGTCTACAGTAAAAAAAGAAGTAGATTATGTGCTGCAAAAAGTAACCGAAAACGGGGGCATTAACTATACCATTCAAAAATGAACGAGTATAAGGGTGAGGCACTCCTAATTTTAGATTCTTTTCCCCCTTCCGAAATAAAAACCGGCTTTCAGCAGTTGGTTAATTATGTTACCGAACGTAAATATTAAGTACCTTATAGCATCATGAGCAAAATAAAACGCTGGCACGTACATACCGCCAATAAAGCAAAGGTGAAAAGCCTTTTTTCGGCTTTAAAAATTCATCCGGCGCTGTGCGCTATTTTAGTACAAAGGGGAATTGAATCGTTTTCTGCTGCAAAAGATTTCTTCCGTCCGCAATTAAGCCACCTCCACTCCCCCTGGCTAATGAAAGATATGGAAAAGGCTGTTGACCGCATAACACAAGCGTTTCGTAATCACGAAAAAATATTGGTTTGGGGCGATTACGATGTAGATGGCACAACAGCCGTTGCCTGTCTTTATCAATTTTTAAAAAAACAATACGAACCTGTAGACTTTTATATACCGCACCGCTACCGCGAAGGATACGGAATTAGCAAAGAAGGAATTGACACCGCCCACAAAAACAATACAAGTTTAATTATATCGCTGGACTGTGGCATAAAATCTATTGACCTTGTAGCCTATGCAAAAAGCCTGGGTATTGATTTTATTATTTGCGACCACCATTTACCCGACGATGAGCTGCCGCCGGCGGTCGCCATTTTAAACCCAAAGCAGCAGGATTGCAGGTACCCTTTTAAAGAGCTTTGCGGCTGCGGCGTAGGCTTTAAATTAATTTGTGCCCTTGTAGAAAAATGGCAGCTGCCGCCCGACGTGCCTTTTGAATATATAGATTTAGTGGCCACCGCCATTGCTGCCGACATAGTATCTATGAGCGGCGAAAACCGTGTGCTTGCTTTTTATGGTTTAAAAAAGGCCAACGAGGCGCCCAACTACGGCATTAAAGCTTTATGTGTTTTAGGCGGGTTGGTAAAACAAATTCACATCAACAACCTGGTATTTATTATTGCGCCGCGGGTAAATGCTGCCGGACGTATGGACGAAGGCAACAAAGCAGTACGCCTCTTTATTTCGGAAAGCCTGCCCGAAGCCATGAGTTGGGCCGAACAACTGCACACCGATAATACCAACCGCAAAGAGGCAGATACAAATATTACGGAAGAAGCCCTGGCCTTAATTGCCGCCGACGAGGTGTTAATAAACCGAACCAGCACCGTACTGTACCAGCCTCATTGGCACAAAGGCGTGGTGGGTATTGTAGCTTCCAGGTTAATAGAACATTACTATCGCCCTACTATTGTATTAACTCAATCGGGCGATTATGTGGCTGGCTCGGCAAGAAGCGTTTTTGGATTTAATGTGTACGAAGCCATACATCAATGTAAAGATTTATTGCTTGGCTACGGTGGCCATTTTTATGCTGCCGGCATGACGCTTTCGGCTACAAACGTAGAAGCGTTTTGTAAGAAATTCGACGAAGTGGTTTCCGCTTCCATTCACCCCGATTTGTTGATACCCGAAATTGGCGTAGATGCAGAAATAGATTTTAAAGATGTAACTGCCTCTTTTTACAAAATAATAGCCCAAATGGAGCCTTACGGCCCCGATAACCTGCAACCGCTTTTTATTACCCGCCGCGCTGTAGATACAGGCTACAGCAAAATAGTAAAGGAAAAGCATTTGCGTTTTGTGCTGCGCCAGGGCGGTGTTACGCTTGCCGGTATTGGGTTTGATTTGGCGCTAAAAATGCCGTTGCTCTCTTCGGGCGAACCGGTAGATGTTGTTTATAAAATTGAAGAAAATGAGTACCGCGGCGAAACCTCGCTGCAACTGCGGATGGTGGATGTAAAGGCTTCGGAAAGCTGATTTTTGTCACTGATTTTTACCACAAAGAAGCACTAAGAAGCATAAAGTAAAACCTAATACTTAATTATTTTGCCACGAAGACACAAAGGCACAAGGAAGGCACAAGTTTTTTTCTAAATCTTTGCGCTGCTTGCTGCCTTCGCGGCTTTGCGGCTCGCTTCTTTGTGGCTGTGTACTTCACCCTCATCTTTCCACTGCTTAAACCCTTTTCAAAACTGAATACCCAGCTCATTAAATGCTAATAATAACCGGTTCAGCAGGCATTATATTTTTATTTAAATACACCTGCACTTTTGAAGAAAGTTTTGTCAATTCCAGATAGGTGTTGTTGGTGGCTACCAGCACGAAAACGGCTATGGTGTATTTCTGAAAATTTTGCTGGTGCTTCAAATTCTTGTCAAAGGTGAGGAAAGCATCAAAATTATTGTTAAGCATTACCTTTAGCAGTTGTCCGTTTTTAAAGCCGTTCCAGCTTTTATCTCTTACAGTAAAAACTTCATGTCCCGGAAAATCGTTCTTTAGCCGTTTGGGCAGGTTTTCGTCAAGCAACAATTTCATAAAGCTTTTCCACGTTTTTAGAAGTCAAAAGCTTATTGGCCACTTCAAGCGTTGCAATAGCTTGTTGTTTTGTAACAGTGGGAAAGTCCGCTAAAAATTCATCCAGCGATATACCTGCTTCTAAATGGTCAAAAAGCGTTTCCAAAGGAACGCGCGTTCCTTTAAAAACGGGTTGGCCAGCTAACACCTGGGGATCCATGCTGATAAGTTCCTTTAGCTCCATGCTTTGAAGTTACAGAAAATCGCTGACTATTTTTGATTGAAGACTGAAGAAAACCAGAGCCCGACAACTTCGGAAAACGGATTTTTACCACTGATTTTTACCACAAAGAAGCACTAAGAAGCACAAAGTAAAACCTAATACTTATGATTTTTACCACAAAGAAGCACAAAGAAGCACAAACTTATCAAATCTTTGCGCTGCTTACTGCCTTCGCGGCTTTGCGGCTCTCTTACCCCTTTAACGCCTGTTTACCAAAAGATCTACAATCTAAAATCCCAAATCTAAAATTCTAAACCTACCTTTGCGCTCCAAATTTATTTTTTAACCAAATACACAGGGTAATGAACAATTACGAATTGATGGTGATTTTTACCCCCGTACTGAGCGACGAAGAATTTAAAAACGCTCAGCGGAAATTTACTACAATGGTTACCGATGCCGGTGGCGAAATTGTTAGTGAAGCTCCATGGGGACTAAAATCACTGGCGTACCCAATCCAGAAAAAAACCACGGGTTTATACTGGGTTACGGAATTTATTGCGCCATCCGACTTCAATGAAAAGCTGAAAGTTCAGCTTTTGCGCGACGAAAGTGTGCTGCGCCACATGATAACAAGGCTCGACAAATATGCTGTTGAGTACAACTACAAAAAAAGAAACGGTTTACCAACCGGTAACGAAAAAGCTCAGGAGGTAACCAATGGCTAGACCAAACGAAATTAAGTACCTAACCGCCATTAAACAGGAAAAGCGCCCAAAGAAATTTTGCCGCTTTAAAAAATATGGTATTCGCTACATCGATTATAAAGATGTAGAATTTTTAAAGAAGTTTTTAAACGAACAAGGTAAAATGTTGCCCCGCCGCATTACCGGTAACTCCTTAAAGTTTCAGCGTAAAGTAAGCGATGCCATTAAAAAAGCACGTCAAATGTCGCTGCTGCCTTACGTAACCGATCTTTTAAAATAGGAACAGGGAATCAGGAGTTAGTAATTTGGAATTTGCGATCAGGTAGTGGCTATCCACTTATTCTCAATTACTAATCCTTAATGCACACTTCTTCACCAAATTAGTAACCACTCCCTAACTCTTTATGCCGTGTAAAGAAGGACAGCGAAAAAACCGCTGGGCTATTGGGAACTAAACAAACACAATGGACATTATTTTAATTAAAGATGTAGATAACTTAGGCGGTAAAAACGAACTGGTAACCGTAAAAAGCGGTTATGGCCGTAACTTTTTAATACCACAAGGTTTAGCCGTAGAAGCCAACCCGACTAACAGAAAACAGTTAACCGAAAAGCTGAAAGTTGCCAAAAAGAAAGAAGATGCAATGATGGCGCAAATAGCATCGGTAATTGCAAAACTGCAGGAAGGTCCGGTGAAAGTAGGCGCCAAAACAGGCACCAGCGGTAAAATTTTTGGTAGCGTAACGCCGCTGCAAATTACCCGCGCCATCCGCGATCAGAAAGGCTACGATATTGACCGCAAAAAAATTAGCATTACCGACGAGGTAAAAGAATTAGGTACGTATAAAGCAACTATAGATTTTGGCAACGGACAACACGCCGAGGTTGAATTTGAAGTAATTGCCGAATAAGCAACGCTCTTTTTAAAAGCAAAAGCCCCGCACAATGCGGGGTTTTTTTTGTTTTTTAGTAAGATGAAAAAGCTTTAAAAAAGGGGTCTTTCCCTTTGTTATTGTGCCGAAGGAAGGCTCTTACTTAACTTGAAAGGTATCAATAAGAGGTATAAGACTTTTTTGTTTGTAATTGTGCCAAACGAAGGCGCTTAACGTGACCAGAAAGGCATCAAAAAGGGTATAACAACTATCCTTGTGCCGGAGATCCCACGCGGGGCGTTGGAGGACAAAGAGATAGGTTGGCTGCATGTAAAAGTTGTTACGTTACATGGCTTTAAAACCTTTAAAAAAGGGGTCACGCGGCTGCCAGCAAACGGCTCCCTTTGTTGTTGTGCCGAACGAAGGCGCTCGCTGCACTAAAAAGGCATCAAAAAGGGTACCTGCAAATTCATTTCAGCTTACTTTACCGGGTAGTAAAAAAACTATCAAAAAGGGTATAACAAAAGCCTTTAAAGCGGCAGGAAAAGTGTAAAAAGATTTAATTACTATTTTAAGAGTAAATTCCTAACTAATTTTAGAGAAACTCTTGTTTTATTTAAAAAATAATTATAGGTTTGCTCTCTCCGTCGTATCCTTCTAAAAATCATTTCGAACTAATCCTTTCTCATCCCTTAGAAATATCAAATCCTTTCCGTTTCCTGTTTTAGCCAAACAATTTTACAATCTTAAACAATTTAAATTTCTAAAAATGAGAAGAATCTTTACTCTTGCCTTTGCGTTAAGTGCTGTAACATGCTCTTATCAAAATTTATTTGCACAGTGCGTGCCCCTAGCAGTTACAAATTGTACAGCGCCTACAGAAACTTTTGAGGACAGAACTACCATTACCGGCTCTGGTTTTACTTCGACCAACTTCACGCTTCAGTCTATAAATGGCAATAATGCAGACAAATTCTTGGAGTCAAGTAATTTTGGTGCGGGGCCTACCAAAACATTGCTTTCTCCTACGTTCGTTGCACCCGCAGTAGGTCAAACACTCAGTTTACGGTTTGATCTTGGTGGCTCTGGAGCTAAAATTACAGCATTAGAAATTATTGCAAAAACCACTAGTGGAGACATTGTGTTATGCACGGGTGCTACAACAACCTTAAGTGGGGTAAGCTGTTTTAATTTTGTAGTTCCTTCAACTTTGGCTGGTAAATCGTTCCAATTCTCTTTTAAGTTTACAATATCAGGAACTAATAATGACAAGTTGCGTTTTGATGATTTTGGCACAAATGCTCCGAACCAGGGATCTCTCCCCGTGAAATTCACGGGCCTTAATGCTAAAAAGCTAGCCGCTGGTACACAAATTACCTGGAATGTAGCCGATGAAATTAACGTTAACCGTTACGAGGTGGAAAAAGCAACCACTGCAAACCAATATACAAAAATTGGCTCTGTAAACGCATCGGGCAAAAGCAGCTATTCTTTTACAGATGCTTCTAATTCGCCGGTTAGTTTTTACCGTATTAAAAGTGTAGATGAAGATGGAAAGTTTGCCTACAGCACTATTCTTTCGTTAAACAACGGCAAATCGGTAATGGTATTTAAAGCTTTTCCTTCGCCCGTTCAAAGTATGTTAACTGTACAGCACCAAACTGCTTTGGCAAACGGAAAAATAACCATTAGCACGCAAGATGGCCGCCTTGTAAAAAGCATCGCTCCAGGCGCTGGCTCTATTGAAACTAAAGTAGATATGTCGACCTTAGGAAAAGGTATGTACTTACTTAAGTTTGATGCCGGAAACGGAGCGATAGAAATAATGAAAGTTTTAAAGAATTAAATCAACCAAACCAACAAAATAAAAAAAGCTGCCAAATGGCGGCTTTTTTTGTAGAAAATATAAATATTCTCGTTAATTGCTTATATTCGTAATGCTTTAGTGTATTGTTCAGCCTCCAATTTTCTTGAACGTGTACTTGTTCATGGCCTATTGTTTGCTGTTGACACTTTTTGTTTTTTTTAAAAATTTCTCAAATGAACATTTACGTTGGAAACTTAAGTTGGAACCTGAAAGATCAGGATTTAACCGACCTCTTTACCCCTTTTGGTGAGGTAGCCTCTGCAAAAATTGTATTAGACAAATTTACCCAGCGCAGCAAAGGGTTTGGCTTTGTAGAAATGCAAAATGACGAGCAGGCGCAGGCGGCAATTGCTCAGCTAAACAATAGCGAAGTTGATGGTCGTAACCTTGTTGTAAACGAATCGCGCCCGAAAGAAGAAGGCGGCGGCGGCGGCTTTAAAAAACCCGGCGGTGGCGGTTATGGCGGCGGCGGCGGCGGCTTTAAAAAAGGCGGCGGCGGCGGTTATGGCGGCGGCAGCGGCGGAAGTCATGGTGGTAATGGCGGCGGCGGTTACGGCGGCGGCGGCAACCGTGGCGGAAGCGGCGGCAGTAGCGGCGGCGGCGGCGGATACCGAGATAATTATTAATGTAACTTAATCCTAAAATACGTGTAAAGCCGGGCTAAAAAGCCAGGCTTTTTTCGTTGAGGCAGCTTTTGGGCTTTCGTGAAACCTTCCAAAAACTATTATTGCACACCCTGTTTTGCGACAGTGTTCAAGCGGACAAAGCACAACCAAATTTCTTATCTTCGGATAAATATCTCAAAATATGTTAGTTGAAAGAACGAACAAGGAAGTAATCATCAGACTTCCAGCTACGGTAGACACAGAAGACTTGCAGGACTTTTTAAATTATGCACGGTACAAAGAATTAACCTCAATCTTTAATGTTGATCAAAAAGAAGCAGATAAACTTGCCGGGGAAATAAATTCTAAATGGTGGACTAAAAACAGAAAGGCTTTTAAAACTAATTGACCTAAACGACACACCGTTTGTAGCATTGACAACGCACTTAGAAGGTAAACTTTGGACAGGTGATATGCAGCTATATAAGGGACTAAAATTAAAACGCTTTAAAGACATCATACTGACACCCGACCTTTCGCTGATGCTTGACGATTTAAAGCGAGAATAAAACGGCATGAAATAAAAGTATTGCTACATATGTGGCTGACGAATGAATAATCGGCTACAAATTGCTATCAGCAGTGGTTTTGGCTGACGTACAAAGCCAGGCAAAACTTCTTAACTTCATCAACAAAATAAAGCAAAGCTACAATGCCAGGCTGCACATTATAAAATTCCCCACCTGCAGCAATACTCAAACGATTTAAACATTTCACACAACAGTAAACAAACTCTAATGCCCCGGTGCAGGCTCGTGAACTCCCCCCTTTAATGCATTTAAAAAAAGATGCTGACCTTCGTAAGCAGGACAGCAGTGTGGTCGTACCCTCATCTTTTACCAGGCGCCAAACTACCCGTGGCACTCTTTGTGAATACTGCTGAAAAGTAATACCATAAAATGGCGCTGATTGAATTTTCTGATAAAGGTTTGTATTGCCCCGCCGGCAATTTTTATATAGACCCATGGAAACCTGTTGACCGTGCTGTCATCTCGCACGGCCACAGCGACCATGCCCGCTGGGGCAGCAAAAGTTATTTATGTCATACCTATACAAAACCCATATTACAGGCGCGCCTCGGTCCGGGTAACTATCAAACAGCAGAATGGAACGAAACCGTATTGATAAATGGCGTAAAAGTTTCTTTGCATCCTGCCGGGCATATAATTGGTTCGGCGCAAATAAGGGTAGAACTGGGCGGCGAAGTATGGGTTTTTAGTGGTGATTATAAAACCGAAAACGATGGCATCAGCGCCGCATTTGAGCCGGTAAAATGTAACACCTTTATTACTGAATGTACTTTCGGCTTGCCCATTTACCACTGGAAGCCGCAGGCACAAATTTATCAAAACATAAAAAACTGGATTACCGCCAACCAGTCCGCCGGAAAAACATCTGTGTTGTTTGCCTATAGTTTAGGAAAAGCGCAACGCGTTTTAGCGCCCATCAGCGAAGTAACCAACACCATTTTAGTGCATGGCGCTGTATATAATGTACACACTGCTTTAGTTGCTGCTGGCTGGCCCTTACCCGAAGTGCTGCGGGTTACAGCCGAAACGCCAAAAGAGCTCTTAAAGGGGGGTGTTGTTATAGCTCCTTCAAGCGCCGAAGGCTCCACCTGAATGCGCAAATTTGCACCCTTTTCGGTAGGTGTTTGCAGCGGCTGGATGCAGGTTCGCGGAGCAGTGCGCCGTCGAAATGTAGATGCGGGTTTTGTGCTGAGCGATCATGCAGACTGGAACGGATTGTTATCAGCGGTAAAAGCAACAGGCGCCGAAACTGTGTATGCCACGCATGGCTTTCAGGCTGCTTTCAGCAGGTATTTAACCGAATTGGGACTTGATGGGCGGGAAGTAAAAACAGAATATGGAACAGGAGAAGACGAAAAAAATAACGAACAAGGAACAGAAGGGCATAGAACAGAAGAACAAGAAACAGAGGAATAAGGAAGGAAACAGCCAACCATCAATGAACAACGACCAACGATCAACGATAAACTATCAACGATCAACAACCAACAACCAACGAACCACGAACTTTAATAAAAAAACTTCATGCGCCACTTTGCCCTCCTGGTACATAAGCTTGGAACCACCACAAAAACCAATGATAAACTGTCTGCGCTTGTTGCCTATTTTTCAACTGCCGATACAAAAGATAAAGTGTGGGTGATTGCCATTTTTAGTGGTCGCCGGCCAAAACGGGCCGTCAATTCTACACAGTTGGCTACCTGGTGTGTGGAGGTAACCGGCTTGCCGTTTTGGTTGTTTGAAGAATCGTATCATTCTGTTGGCGACCTGGCCGAAACCATCGCCCTGTTGCTACCCGAAATTAAAGAAGAAAGCACCAATACAAAAACTTTGCATCACTACATAGAAACCTTAAAAAGTATTGAAAAAGAAAGCGAAGAAGTTCGAAAAAACTTTATCATTAACTCGTGGATGGAGCTGAACCAGAGCGAACGCTTTGTTTTTAATAAATTAATTACAGGAGGCTTTCGTATTGGTGTATCGCAAAAAGTAATGGTAAATGCTTTGGCAAAAACGGTAAAATTAGATGCCTCTGTAATTGCGCACCGAATAAGCGGCAACTGGGATCCATCAACCATAACCTTTGAGGAACTATTGAGTGAAGAAGGAAGTCTTACCGATTATTCAAAACCTTATCCTTTTTACCTTGCTTATGCATTGGAAGAAGCATCCCATACATTAGGCAACCCCGAAGACTGGCAGGTAGAATGGAAGTGGGACGGCATTCGCGGACAAATGATTAAACGAAACGGTGAGTTGTTTGTATGGAGCCGCGGCGAAGAGTTAATGACCGAAAAATTTCCGGAGTATGGTGTACTCAATTCTTTATTGCCCGATGGCATTGCCATTGATGGAGAAATTATTCCCTGTATAGATGAAAAGCCGCTCCCGTTTGCTCTTTTGCAAACCCGCATTGGCCGAAAGAACATTACGAAGAAACAATTAGAGGAGGCGCCCATTGCTTTTTTTGCTTACGATTTGCTGGAATATGAAAGCGAAGACTGGCGCACAAAACCTTTAGAAATGCGTCGGCAAAAGCTTGAAGAAGTGCTTCAAAAGGCAAACCATCCAACCCTGATACTTTCGCCCATTGTTGAATTTAAAACATGGGAAGAGTTGACCGCCTTGCGCTTAACCTCCAGGGAAATGGGCGCCGAAGGTTTTATGTTGAAAGAAAAAAATTCGGAGTACAAAGTAGGCCGAAAACGTGGCGGTTGGTGGAAATGGAAAGTGGACCCTTTAACCATTGATGCGGTTTTAATTTATGCCCAAAAAGGTGCCGGCCGAAGAAGTGCCTTATATACCGACTACACATTTGCGGTGCGGGACGGCGATAAACTGGTGTCGTTTACCAAAGCTTATTCAGGCTTAACCGATAAAGAATTTGGGCAGGTTGATGCCTTTGTAAAACGCAACTCCATTGAAAAGTTTGGCCCGGTACGCACCGTAAAACCCGAGCTTGTTTTTGAAATTGCTTTTGAAGGCATTGCTGCATCTAATCGCCACAAATCGGGCGTGGCCATACGTTTCCCTCGTATGCTGCGTTGGCGCCAGGATAAAAAAGTAGATGAAATAAATACGCTGGATGATTTGAAAAAGATGCTGGAAGTATATGGAAAATAATAGATGCACTCTTATAAAAACGGTAGCGTTAAACCTATTAGTTAAAAGCGCAAGCACTCCGGTAATATCAATATTTTGCAAATAACAATGCAGTTGATGGGTGCTTTTTAAACCTTTCAGCCGTTCAAGCTTTTTTAGTTGTACAACAAAAAACACCTCTACGTAAAACAAAGCAATCTGGAATAAACAAAGGGTATACTCACCTTCTTCCCTGCTTGCTAATCCCTAAATTATTTAAAAACAAAAATGTTGCTTTCATCTTCAAAAGGCTATAAAGTAATAAACAATTGGCTTCGTAAAAAGGGTTACAAACCTTTCCTTTTTCAGCAGCAAACCTGGCAACATATAATTGATGGACGGAGCGGTTTGGTAAATGCACCCACCGGCACCGGCAAAACGTTTTCCGTATTCCTGGGCGCACTCATCCAGTTTATAAATGCACACCCCGATAATTATTTATCCAAACAAAAAAATGGACTTCAATTGTTATGGATCACTCCTTTGCGGGCGCTTGCAAAAGATATTGGCCGTGCAATGGAGGAAGTGATTGGCGAGTTAGAACTTCAATGGAAAGTAGGCATTCGCAACGGCGATACCAGCATTAGCGACCGGCAAAAACAAAAACGCCAGATGCCCGAAGTGCTGATTATTACGCCGGAAAGTTTGCACTTGCTATTAGCGCAAAAAGGCTATCCCGATGTAGTAAAAGATTTAAAAATTATTGCCGTAGATGAATGGCACGAACTTATTGGCGGCAAGCGCGGCGTGCAGGTAGAATTAGCCATTTGCAGGATTGTAGGACTGAAAAGAGCAGGGTTGACAGATGACAGTTGGCAGATGACAGATGACGGAGTAAAAGAGAGCAAAACTGTAAAAGAAAAGACCGCTGCCAACAGCCAACTGTCAGCTATCAACTTTTGTATCTGGGGCATTAGCGCTACTATAGGCAACCTTTCGCAGGCAGCAGAAGTGCTGCTGGCTTCGCTTTTTCAATTATCCGATTCTACTCCTCTTTTCAAAACAAATAAAGGAACCGAAGAGCAAAAGAGCCTAAAGGAAATAAGCCCTGTAATTGTTCGTGCAAACCTTCATAAAAGGCTTATTATAGATTCTATTTTACCCGATGAAATAGAAAAATATCCCTGGGCCGGACACCTTGGAATTAAGTTGGCTCAAAAAATTTTGCCGATATTAGAAAAGAGCAAAACCACTCTTATTTTTATTAATACCCGTGGTATGAGCGAGCAATGGTATCAAACATTATTAAACATTGCTCCCGAACTTTCCGGCGTTATTGCACTGCATCATGGAAGTATAGAAAACGAGTTGCGCGGCTGGGTAGAAGATGCCCTGCACGAAGGCAAGTTAAAGGCCGTTGTGTGTACCGCAAGTTTAGATTTGGGCGTAGATTTTCGTCCTGTTGAAACAGTCATCCAGGTGGGTTCGCCAAAAGGCGTTGCCCGCTTTTTACAACGTGCGGGACGTAGCGGCCACAGCCCCGATGCGGTGAGTAAAATCTATTTTCTGCCCACACATTCGTTAGAATTAATTGAAGCAGCAGCATTAAAATCGGCAGTGGAAAAAACAATTATAGAAAGCCGCGAACCGCTGGCACTTTGTTATGATGTGCTGACGCAATACCTATGTACGCTTGCTGTTTCGGAAGGTTTTACTCCTGCCAAAATCTTTAAAGAAGTAACGTCAACATTTTGTTTTCAACACCTTACCGATAAGGATTGGAACGAAATTTTACGCTTTATAACTGTAGGTGGAACAGCCTTGCAGCAATACGATGAATACAAAAAAGTAGAAGTAGAAGATGGCGTTTATAAAATAAAGAGCAGGCGTGTAGCCATGCGCCACCGCATGCACATTGGTACCATTGTTAGCGATGCCATGATAAAAGTAAAATTTATGACCGGCGGTTACATTGGTGTTATTGAAGAATATTTTATTTCCAGATTAGAGCCCGGCGATACATTTACTTTAGCCGGCCGTCAACTGGAACTAATTATCATTAAAGACATGACGGTGCTGGTAAAAAAGTCATCCGCAAAAAAATCAATTGTTCCCAGTTGGCTTGGCGGCCGCCTTCCGCTATCGCAAAGCCTTGGAAAATTGTTGCGCGAAAAATTGAACGAAGCTGGCGATCAGGTTATTAATGGCGTAGTATCAAACGATATTGAGCTGGAAGTTTTGCACCCGCTTTTTGCTTTACAACAAAACCTTTCGCACATACCTAATGCCAATGAATTATTAATTGAACAAATTGAAACAAGCGATGGCTTTCATCTGTTTGTGTACCCTTTTGAAGGACGTTTGGTGCACGAAGCAATGGCTGCACTCCTGGCTTACCGCATTTCAAAAACAACGCCCATTACGTTTTCCATTGCTATGAACGATTATGGTTTTGAGTTGTTAAGCGATCAACCAATACCGGTTGATGATACCAACGTGTATAAACTGTTTTCTCCCGATGATTTATTGTTGGATATTCAGCGGAGTGTAAATGCTACCGAAATGGCTAAACGAAAGTTTAGAGATATTGCTGTTATTGGCGGACTTATTTTTCAGGGTTTCCCGGGCGAGTACAAAAAGCAGCGGCACTTACAAGCGTCTGCCGGCCTCCTTTTTAACGTGTTTAACGAGTACGAACCAAACAATGTTTTGTTGCGGCAGGCGTACCAGGAAGTGTTCGACCAGCAAATGGAAGAAGTGCGCCTTCGCGATATGCTTAACCGCATACAAGCATCTAAAATAATACTCACTTATCCGCAACGGTTAACGCCTTTTTGCTTTCCTATTAAAGTAGATAGCATGCGCGAAAATTTAACGTCCGAAAAATTGGCCGACCGTGTTAAACGAATGCAGCAATCGCTATATAAATAGGTATTTTTTTGTACTGAGCAGCATAGCTACTATGATGCTTCTGTTGCGTCGCACACTTCAGCGGCCAGTAACTTTATTGTACAAACAGCAGTCGTTTTTTTCCCTCAAAAGCCCTTTTAAAAAAAAGATAGTAACGTCAATAACAACATTCCTGCTGCCAAAAGGTCCGCTTCTAACCTACCTTTGCGACCCTTTTATGCAAGCTCCTGTACAACACAAAATATTGGGTCAAACATTCTGGCTTTCGGCGCAACGCTGCGTTTTTTGGGAAAAGCAAAAAGCCCTTATTCTTTCTGATTTGCACCTTGGTAAAACAGGACATTTTAGAAAAGCAGGCATTGCCGTACCGCAAGCCGTTTATAAAGAAGATCTGCAACGATTACTGGATCTGCTTCATTATTTTAAGCCCGAACAATTAATTGTTGTCGGCGATCTTTTTCATTCGAAAGCCAATAAAGAATTACAACTCTTTGAACGCTGGCGTAGCGATTTTGAACAACTTAAAATTAAGCTGGTAAGGGGCAATCACGACATTTTAAAAAAAGACTGGTACGCAGCAATAAACATAGAAGTGATTGAAGGCACACTCACCATTGAAGGCTTTTCTTTTACACACGACCAGTGCGATGCTGATGCAACCACCTATTCTTTTTGCGGCCATATACATCCCGGCATAGTGCTAAACGGGTTAGGAAAGCAAACGCTTCGCGCCCCATGTTTTTATTTTTCTCCAAATCATTGCATTTTACCGGCCTTTGGAAAATTTACCGGTTTGGCAAACATTCATCCTGCAAAAAAAGATGTTGTATTTGCTATTGCAGATGATGTGTTGATTAAACTGTAAAGCACCCCTTTTTTGTATGTTTTTGAGGCTTAAAAACCCTTCAAAAAGGGTATGTGTTTTTGTCATTGCGAATTACGAAGCAATCTTCCTCCCTAAAAAATTTTTTGAGAATCATCTTCTTAAATATATTTAGTTTATAGAAAAAAACCCTTGAAAAAGGGTCTCTATTAAAGAGCAAAACCTTTCAAAAAGGGTCTGTATTACTAATTATCTTTTGCGCCGAAGTTGATTATAATCTAAAAAGTAAATTACCCGCAGCGTTAGTTCGTTTCCGTGCGGCAGATCAAATGTTTGCCCTAAATTTTTAGAGTAATTGGCATACCTGATTCCATCAATGTTATCGGAAAAGTTAGTACCCAAAAAGTTTTTCCATCCGGCAATAATCCGGCTTCCATACCTAAAATCCCATGTAAAAAAAGCATCTACATTAAAGAGGTTGAAGTTCTGGTCTTCATCGTCAATAAAATCGCGTGGAATGTGGTTTCCTTTCGCATCAACGTTATAAAAACTTAGGTATTTTACACCGCTCCAGTAGTGCCGGCTTCTTACTGAAAAATTCATACGCGAAGTGAAGTTGTACGTAGCCGAAAGTACGGAGTTAATGTCTTTAGTGTTTCTGTATCCAACTATGGGCGCGCCGTTTAATTCTCTTAAAAAAGTCCACCCGGCTTCCAGTTTATCGTGCTGTCTTTCAAATTCTACATTAGCGGTAAACCTGTTGCTAAACCGGTACCTAAAACCAAGTAAGGTTGTATAATAGTCGCTGTTTTTAATAGCGGTCTTTCCCACCAGAAACTCATAGTTTGAAAAAAACTTTTTGCGGCTGTCAGTACTTCCTTCAACTGAAAACTGGTAAAAAGAAGGTTTCTTCACCTGGTACCCTTTCGTCTGCAAGTCAAAAAAATCGGTTTGCCAAATGGGCTGACTAACTGCGTTTACACGCACATCCCAAAAGTTTTTAAACACCCAAAAAGCGTTTGCCTGAATCAGCGTTTGAGAATATGCATACGGTTTAAACAGATATTGCTGACGAACACTTAAGCCGTAATTATATGTAATAAACTTATCAGTTGGCTGTAATTGGTTGTAGCTGATATTGCCCGAATAAACTACTTCATTTGGAGCTTGCAGGTAACCAAGATCATTGGCATCGTAAGTAGCGGATTCTATATTTACCTGCATGCCGTAACGTATTTTTCCCCCAACTTTTGCAAAGCGTAAGCGACCGGCAAAACCATCGTATGGATTTAAGTACCGCCGTCCGGCAAGCGTTACCGTATCGGTGTTAAAAAAGTAAGAGCCGCGGTATGGACGATAGCCAAAAGTTTTGCTGTAACGCGCCGTACCCGAAAACGCATGCGTGCTTTTTTGATTATAAAGCGCCCAATCCAGCGCCGATACGTTCGCATCCTGCGCAGCGCCGCTTCTTATAACATTGGTATTTGTAAACGTAACCGAAGAGCGGCCGGCGAAAGCTTTATCTAAAACAAAAATGTTGTAGTTGGTGGTTGGCTCTGTTTGTATAGATGAATCAAACCCTGAATATCTGTTTTGCAGTTGCGCATACATGGGGGCCGTTACTGCATTGAAAAAGCCAATACCTAATTTTTTTTCTGTACGCCCCGAAAGTTTGATTGCATTATACAACTTGGTAACGGCCGGGTTTTTTTTAATATCGTACCCCGAATTTTCATTACCGTAAAGCGCTTCGGTACGTCCGTAACCAGACGGAGGCGCGCCAATACGCCGGGAGTAAAACAGCCCCGACTTGTTAAACAACTCGGTACCTTCTGTAAAAAACGATCTGTTTTCCTGGAATTGCTGCTCAAAAGGCGACAAATTATTTACCACGTTATCGGAAATTACCTGTCCAAAGTCGGGTATCAGTGTGGCATCTAAAGTAAAGCTTTCATTAATGCCATATTTTACATCCATTCCGCCGCTGCCCACCACTTCAGTGCTTTGGCGGCTTCCCTCAGGATTAAAACGTATGCCGCCTGCTAAATAAGGTGCAAAACTTAACCGTAAGGGTGGTTGAATATTTTGAAGATTGGAGTACTTTCCAAACTGGTTAATAAAACCATCTATTTTTGGGTCAACCGGGTTCCAATAAGCCAGTTCGTTATTTCGGCGCGTAGAACGTAAAAATTGCAAGCCCCAGGTTTGAATCTCTTTTTTAGAAAAACGCAGCGAACTGTACGGAATGCGCATTTCCACTATCCAGCCATCGTTTCGATATGCTACTTTGCTTTGCCACACAGCATCCCATGCCCTGTCGGCATCATCTAGTTTGTTGCCGGAAAGCTTTGCATCAGTTTGCACATTAGCGCTGGTTACTAAAAATTGAAAGCCGTTTTGCTGGTCGTTATAGGTATCAAAAAAAACAGCAAAGTAATCTACGTCTTTCCGCTCTTCATCATCTCTAACCGTTAGTTGCCGCCTGATGTTTGATGGATCATCGTACAGGTAAGCGCTTACGTACACAGCGTTGTTATCGTATAATATTTTTACCTCGGTTTTTGTAGAAGCCGGCAAACCAAAGGTGGGAAAGCTTTGAATAAAACTGGTGATGGGCGGGGTTGCATTCCAGGCTGCATCGGAAAGAACGCCATCGATTTTTGGAGCAACATCGGCCTTTACGGCAACAAATTCTTTTGTTTGTGCTACAACGGTAATGGAACAGCTTATAAAAAGCATAGCAATCAATAACAGTTTCACAAAAAGGCAGTTTTGGCGAACCGTAAATATAAAGGGCTGTTTTCAAATTAAGAAAACCAACTTAAGTATTTTTACTTAGAGAGAAATCAATTCATCTTTTTCTTTAAAACGCTTACCTGCTGCTGCAGGTTGTTTACCATGGAGGCAAGCTGTCCCACATCCCAGCGCTGCTGGGTGTTTGCTTTTGCAATAATTACTTGCGCCTGCCACACTTCCACAATATCTTCGGCAGCCACGGTGTACGGCTGGTAAGCAGGATTATCGCTGACAAGCGTAAATTTATTTTTTTGTCGGTTGTTTTTTAGCACCCTTTTATAAACAATTCCTTCGGTTTTAGAAACAACAATGTAGGTATTGCTGGTTTTTAATTCTTCTAAGTTTTCTACTTTTTCGCCAACAATAACAGAGCCGCTTGGCGTGGGCATCATCGAATCGCCCACAATTTCAAAAGCCCTGTAGTCGCCACCGGTAAGCATGGGTAATGTAAACGTATTTAATTCATCTACAAACTCCGGATCGGCAAAACCATTTAGGTAACCTGCCGCTGCCTTTACGGGCACAAACGGAATGTCGCCACGGCCGGCAGCCATTTTTTGCGCTCTGCGTTTGGAGATATAGCTGGCTTTATTTTCGGTTAAATCTTTACGCAGCAAATCGTCCAGAGATAACTTAAACATGTCGGCAATTATTTCCAGCACGTCTATCCGCGGATCGGCCCGTTCTTCTTCGTAGGCGCCCAGCAGGCTTCGTTTAATACGTAGCTTATTGGCAAATTCTTCCTGCGTCCAGCCCCGCAGTTTTCGCAGGTATTTTAAATTTTTATTGGCAATGGACATATCGCTAATATATTTAGCCCGAAAATACTAATATTCTTAGATATGTAAAAACTACTTTCTTGCAAGGCTTAGAAATTGCACCTATTTTGCACAAGATTGAAAACTTAAACGAATGACAGCGAAGAAAGAACCGGTTATTTTAGTGGTAAACGATGATGGGGTAACGGCACCTGGAATTCATAACCTTGTAGAAGCCGTAAAAGACTTGGGAAAGGTAGTGGTAGTAGCACCTGATAAAGCACAATCGGGCATGGGACACGCAATAACTATTGGTGTTCCTTTGCGCTTGCATAAAGTGGCGCTTTTTGGCCCCGATGTAGAAGCTTACCAGTGCACCGGCACGCCGGTAGACTGTGTAAAGCTTGCAGTAGATAAAGTGCTGCACAGCAAACCCGATATTTGCATCAGCGGCATTAACCACGGAGCTAATCACAGTATCAACGTTATTTACTCTGGCACCATGTCCGCTGCAGTAGAAGCGGCTATAGAAAGCATTCCGGCGGTTGGTTTTTCGTTGCTTGACTATAGTCTGGAAGCCGATTTTACCGCTGCCCGAAAATATGCCCGAATGGTTGTAGAGCAAATGCTGCAAACACTGCCTGAAAAACATACAGTGCTTAATGTAAACGTGCCCATTGGAACTCCTGACGAGATAAAAGGATTAAAAATATGCCGGCAGGCGTACGCTAAATACGAAGAAGATTTTTTAGAACGCATAGACCCGCACGGGCGCAAATACTATTGGCTTACCGGCGAGTTTGTTAATTTTGATGAAGGCACTGATACCGACGTATGGGCGCTGGCACATAAGTACGTAAGTGTAGTACCGGTTCAGTTTGATTTAACACATTACAAACAAAAAGAAAACCTCGAAAAAACCTGGAGCATTGTTTCTTAAAAAAGATAATTTCAAACTTGGCATTTTACTTGGATTGACTCTACCGATCCTTGTTTTTTTTATTATTTATTATCTGCGCTTTTCCGACTATCCTTTTGACCGGTTTTTACACCTGCTGAAAGAAGAAAACAGGTTAATAACTTTTTTTGGCACCTGGTGCATGGTGGCAAACATTGCCCTTTTTACGTTGTATGTAAATACAAACAGGTACGAAACATCGAAAGGAGTTTTTGTAGTAACGCTTATTTATGGAGTGCTTGTTTTGCTGATGAAGATTTTAAATTAGTTTTCAAAAACAGCTCAAAACAAATGCGGCGCAGTCCTACCCTTTTTTTGATACTTTCTTTGGAGTTAAATATTAAAAGCCTTTAATAATCCAGAATGCGAATCGGCAATTCTGAAAGTACCACTCCTTACCCTTATTTATCTTTACGCATCTTTTTATTATGAAGTATTACATCATAGCCGGAGAAGCGTCGGGAGATTTGCATGGAAGTAATTTAATAAAAGAAATTATTAAGTTAGATGCAGAAGCTACCATCCGATGCTGGGGCGGAAATTTAATGGAAGCTGCAGGAGCAACGGTAATAAAACACTATAAAGACCTGGCATTTATGGGCTTTGCCGAGGTAATTAAAAACCTGCCCACCATATTTTCCAATTTAAAGTTTTGTAAAGAGGATATAGCTTCTTTTTCACCCCATGTATTAATATTAATTGATTACCCCGGATTTAATTTACGTATTGCAAAATGGGCTAAAACCAAAGGCTATAAAACAGTGTATTACATATCGCCGCAGGTTTGGGCCTGGAAGGAAAGCCGCGTAAAACTTATACGAAAGGTAGTAGATAAAATGCTGGTGATACTTCCGTTTGAAAAAGAATTTTACCAAACCAAATGGGATTATAAAGTAGAGTACGTTGGCCATCCGCTGGTGCAGGTAATAAACAATTATCTAAGTCATCAAACCCATCAAAAAGGGGTTGAAAAGCCCATTGTGGCACTGTTGCCGGGCAGCAGGGAACAGGAAGTAGCGGCAAAGCTTCCGGTGATGTTGGCTGCTTCAAAATCGTTTCCACAATGCCAGTTTGTAATAGCAAAAGCGCCTTCGTTTGATAACGTTTTCTATCAGCAATTTACCGCCGGTTACCAAAACATTACTTCTGTAGAAAACAACACGTACGCACTGCTGGCGCAAGCTTCCGCAGCTTTGGTTACATCTGGAACAGCCACTTTGGAAACGGCTCTTTTTGGCGTGCCGCAGGTAGTTTGTTATAAAGGTTCCACCATTTCTTACCACATTGCAAAAAGGCTGGTGAAGATAAAGTACATATCGCTTGTGAATTTAATTATGAACCGCGAGGTGGTGAAAGAGCTTATTCAAAACGAGTTTACCGTTGAAAATGTGCGTACAGAGCTGGAAGCTATTTTACACAACCAAGGACGAAAGCAGCAGTTGCAAAAAGATTATGCAACATTAAAAGAACTGCTGGAGCAAGGTGGCAACGCATCTCAAAAAGCCGCTGAACGCATCGTAAATTTTGCTGCTGCTACTTCTTAATCATCAGCTTTACAGCAAGTATAATTAACGCCACAATAAACAAAAATATGCTTAGCCGGTTAATACCGTGCATGTACTTAAGCCATTGTGTTCTTGGCTCGGTGGGGTCTGGTTTGCGCAGGTATAAGTATTCGGCAATTTGTTTTAAAACACTCATAAAAAAAGCTGTATTGCAAAAATACAGCTTACTAAAACAGGTTGATTGTAAAAAAATGTTTACGGTGCCGGTGTACGGCGCACGTCGCCAGCTTTGTTCGAACGTCCGCGCAGATTATAACACTCCGGCGAAAGCGAAACCTCTGGCGCGTATTTGCTGCCAATTCTCTTAGGCTGGCTGCCTGATGTTCTCAACAAACTTCCTGCAGGGTGCGCAATAACTGTTAATTGAAGCAAAAGTTTTTCGAATAGGGTTTTCATGTAGTAGTAGTTTGGTTATTGGACTGGGTAATGTTACAAAGGTTACGTGTTAAAGAAACTTATTAAAAGGCTTTCACGTAACTTTTACATTCAACCGCACCGCGGTGTTTGCACCAACAAATTAGGTGTAGACCAGCTAAAAAGCAAACCTGATTATAAATGAATGAAAAGATACATTTACAAATATCAATTCATAAGAGTTACCACTTAACCTTGCTTAAGGTATAAAGCCGAACGCATCATGATCTTTTTTTGCAATTGCTGCGCATACATTTCTACAGGCAACCTCGCGATTAGTACTTGAACCCCGTCTCATAAACCTTTTACAACATCGTTTTGATAAGCGGGCTTTTGTTGCTTCTCTTACAAAAACTTTAAAATTTGTAAATAAAACGTCTAAAAAAGGGCCGGGGTTAATTTAGAAAACTTATGAAAGTCGCTGTTCAATTTCCAGCAGCTCACGCTCTAAAATAGTTCCCCAATAACTTTTATATTCTTCAGGCGAATAATGCTCATTTCTCTTTATATGAGGCGCCAGCTTATTCATCAAATCCAGCCATACAACATACGGACGATAGCCTTTTAACAGCAAAGGATCTATTCCCTGGCTTCTAAAAATGATGGATGGAAACCGTTTAATGTTTTTTGTGCGCACTTCATTTAAGTCCGACCGGAACTTTTCTTTACCTACGCCGTTTTCCATATCCCGATTAAACTGCTTTAGGTTAAACTGGACAGCAGAAAATTTTTCCAGACTTTCAGCAATACTTTCAAGAGTTTCTAATAAGGCAATATTTTCTCCTTTAATCATTACGGCTTCGCGAAGCAAACGCAAGTAAGTTTCACCGGCTAAGTGGGATTGATTTTCTGCACATTTTACAGCAATACAGGCGGGATAGGATGAAGCCGGTGGATTAAAGGCCCAAATGGTATTTTTTAAAGGCATGCCGGAAAGATGTGCAGCTTCCATCCATAGAGGCCCCATTTGCGCCGGGCGGTTAACGGAATGTAGGGGATCAATAAAATTGCTCCAGGCAGGAATTAATCCGCCCATGCAATAACGCCAACTTATATGTTCTTTAAATTCAAATCGAAACCTTCGCCATTGTGGTTCTAAAGCCCAACTCCAACAACAAAGCGGATCGGTATAGTATGTGATTTCTACCCGATCCGCTAAAACATCATTCATGCGATTTTTTATGATTTTTTAGAAGCCGTCGCTTCAGTATTCAACTCTGTTTCAACATCTGGCTTGTTCCACTGCTGCATGCCAGGGGGCGAAGCACTGTTCACTTCCGCACTTCTTTCTTTACTCAATTCATTATTAAGTTGTTGCACCCCTTTTTCAGTTCTGTCCGTACCTGCTGCTTTTTGTTTTAATAACCCATTGGTATCTAAAACATGCTGAATCGGATCTTCAATAAACTGAAAGGTTTCGCCCAATTGCGACGTGGGACCTTCGTTCCACGGACCTGAAAAATCGTTACCGCTTGACATATTGAAATATAAATTGCTGTACCGCGGATCACCTTGTAAAATGCCCGGAGGGAAGTTAGGTTGTATGGTTTGCAAAGCAGCTTCAAACATTTGATAATGGGCTACTTCGCGGGTCATTAAAAACCTAAGCGTTTCTTTTACGTAGGGATCATCGGTAAATTGAAGCAAGTATTCATAAACCATTTTTGCTCTTGTTTCGGCTGCAACATTGGAACGAAGGTCAGAAGTTAAATCGCCCTGAACATCGCCATTAATATAAGCTGCCGACCAAGGCACGCCCTGGCTGTTTGTATAAGCAGGACCTCCCGCTGTACCAACAAAAAATTGTGGTGCTACCATAGCTTTATGAATCATATTTTCTTTAGCGGCTTTGCCATCTAAAAGTTGCATGATTTCTGAATTTTCGGCAGCGTTTTTTAAATCTCCATTAATACCCGTAAGCAACATTTGAATGGTAGCGCCAACAATTTCTAAGTGGCTAAACTCCTCTGTAGCAACATCCATTAAAAGATCGTACTTATCGGGATATGGATTTTTTGCCCCAAAAGCCTGCCCAAAATAACGTAAGGCAGCTGCCAGTTCGCCGTTAGCACCTCCAAATTGTTCTAAAAGCAAGGTGGCAAATGCCGGATCGGGTTTAGAAACCCTTGCATTGAACTGCAGTTCTTTAACATGATAAAACATAAATAATTTTTTTTATGAAGTATACGTGCAGGAACAATCATGCCATTGAATAAGGTTATTTTGATGTGTTCTTTTTTGCCAAAGTTGATTCGTTTGCTAAAAAACATACACCAGTAGCTAAGGTCAGTGCCTCATTGTTTTTTAGATAAAAGAAATAAAAAAGCTGGAATTGAAACTGGTACAAGTGCCTCCTCTATTATTGGTGAAGAATACGACTATCTGTATAATCCTGCACACGCACCTTCTAAACAAAAGAGGATTGTTTCGGAAATCTTTTGGATTTGACTTACGAATTAAGGGTGGTTAAACTTTGTAAAGAGTTGTGTTGCTGTCAATCTTTCACACATCTGAAAAGACATAGAAAAGGGTGCCTGATGTACCTTGTTGTGGAGAATAGCGGGGTTGAACCGCTCACCTTCCCGCAAGGGTGCGGGACGATCTATTCACCTGAGCTAATCAATGCCTCAATGTATTTTCTGCTTTTCTTCTTTTTAATCTGCAACTCCCGCATTGATGCTTCAGCCCTTGTTTGAAAAA
>JBBSRB010000014.1:0-32895 GCA_038243445.1 Chitinophagales bacterium
AGCTTCGGTTTTGTTTTTTACCCTTTTCATCTAAATAAACTTCTTCTACCGTTATGGGCAGTACGCCTTCTTTTAAATTGCCATTTTCAATAGCGACAAGAGCTTTTTTATGCGAGTTGTACGAAAATTCGTCTTGGGCCTGGCGGCTAACGTTATACTCTTTAGCAACTGCTTCAGCTGTTAGCCCCATGCTTAAGTAATAATCAGGATCGTCTTTGGCAATTGAATAAGCAGGAACGGTTTTCCAACCGGCGGTAGGCACCATGCTCATGCTTTCGGTGCCGCCGGCTACAATACAATCGGCCATGCCCATGCGTATTTTAGCAGTGGCAATGGCAATGGTTTCCAGCCCCGATGCACAATAGCGGTTAACCGTCATTCCCGGCGTATCGTAGCCAATTGCGCGGGCGGCAATTATGCGCCCAACTTGTAAGCCTTGCTCTGCTTCGGGTACAGCGTTGCCAACAATCACATCATCTATTAAGGCTTTATCCAGTTGCGGCACAGAGGCAAGTAATCCTTCAATCACTTCAATGGCTAAATCATCGGGTCTAAAAAACCTAAAACCGCCACGCTTTGCTTTACCAACCGCCGTTCTAAACCCTGCTACAATGTATGCTTCCTGCATGAAAAAAAATTTGCATTAAAGTTACACAAAAAAGTAAAGTGGTTGCACAAACAACTATTTATAAATGCTTAAAAACCTTTCAAAAAGGGGTGTGGCTGCGGGGAGTACCATTGCTGGGAGACGGGGATAAGAGAGAGCCATTATCTTCGCACCCATGTACGGTTTACTGCGGTTTGTTTTTTTTATGATGGAAGCGGAAAAGGCGCACTACTTTGCCATGACCCTTTTTAAAAGGTTTTGCAGCGTGCCGCTTTTTTGTACAGCAGCTAAAAAGATGTTTGCAGCCAATGCTACACTTTCGCCTACGGTATTTGGATTACAGTTTAAAAACAGTGTGGGCTTAGGCGCTGGGTTTGATAAAAACGCACTGTACCTGAGCGAGCTGGAAACGCTTGGTTTTGGTTTTGTTGAAATTGGAACCGTTACACCAAAGCCACAGGAAGGCAACCCGCGCCCCCGGTTGTTTAGGCTGACCAAAGATGGCGCTTTAATAAACCGGATGGGTTTTAACAATGATGGAGTAGAAATGATAGCGCAGCGTCTAAAAAAGTGGCGCGGGATAGTTGGCAGTGGACAGTCTACGGTTATCCGTGGGGGCAACAATACGTCAACAATCAACTACCAACCATCAACCTTACTAATTGGAGGCAACATTGGTAAAAACAAAGCAACGCCCAATGAAGAAGCATGGAAAGATTATGAAATTTGTTTTACCGCTTTACAGCCGTATGTAGATTTTTTTGTTGTAAATGTAAGTTCGCCAAATACACCCGGCTTACGCGAGCTGCAGGATAAAGAACCGCTGAAAAAGATACTCACTCATTTACAGGCACTAAATAAAAAAGCTTTTGCACAAAAACCCATCTTATTAAAAATTGCACCCGATCTTACCTGGAGCCAAATTGACGACGTGATTGAATTGGCACAGGAAATTAAGCTGGACGGATTGGTAGCTACAAACACCACCATCAGCAGAGAAGGTTTGCAAACGCTGAACGAGGACTTACAAAAGAATGGCGCAGGTGGTTTAAGCGGCAAACCATTGCAGCAGCGCTCTACCGAAGTGGTGCGGTACATACATAAAAAGACAGGCGGCAGCATTCCGGTAATTGGCAGCGGAGGCATTTTTACAGGAGCCGATGCCGCGGAAAAGTTAGCCGCCGGCGCCTGTTTGGTAGAAGTTTGGACCGGTTTTATTTACGAAGGCCCGTTTATTGTAAAAAAAATTATTAATTATTTAAACGAGTAACTAAGCGCAATATTTATGGACTATTTATTTACGGCCGACAGCCTCATCAGCCTTTTAATACTTATTGTGCTGGAAGTAGTGCTGGGCATTGACAACGTAATTTTTGTAAGCATTATAATAAACCGACTGCCCGAAAACCTTCATAAAAGGGCACGCAGAGCCTGGATGTTTATGGGCATAATTGTGCGCAGTATTTTGCTTTTGGGCTTATCGTGGTTGTTGGCGCAACGAGGAAAACCCCTTTTTACTATTTTCGATAAGGGCTTTGATTTGGCAGGTATTGTAATGTTGCTTGGCGGCGGATTTTTAATTTACAAATCTGTGCACGAAATACACCAAAAGCTGGAAGGAGAAGAGCCACACATAGAAGGGCAGCCCAAAAAAGCGTTTACGTTTATGCAAGCCATTATTCAGATTTTGTTGGTAGATATGGTGTTTTCGTTCGACAGCGTAATTACTGCCGGCGGCACAGCCAAGCACGTAGAAATAATGATCTTTGCCGTTGTTTTAGCAATGATCATCATGTTTCTGTTCAGCCCTAAAATTTCATCTTTTATACACAAACATCCAACCTTTAAAATGCTTGCTCTTTCGTTTTTAGTAATGATTGGGTTAAGCCTTATAATAGAAGGCTGGAACTCAGAAAAGGCCGAAGAACTACACCTGAAAAATTACATTTATTTTGGAATGGCGTTTTCTTTCCTGGTAGAAATTCTAAATATGTTTGCGGGGAGAAAGAGTAAAAAAAGAGTGGTGGAACTGCGCGAGCCGGTGTTACACTCCAATCAAACAGACCTACCGTCAGACCAGGCCAGATAAAGCTTTAAAAAGGGGTAGCAAATTTCTTTTACTGGTTACATAATAAAACGGCCGCTACCAAACCTGCAGTCTCGGTACGCAGCCGTGTAGCGCCCAGGGTTACTGGTACAAAGCCCTTTGCCAATGCTTCTTCTATTTCTTTTTCCGTGAAATCTCCTTCAGGGCCAATTAAAATAATGGAAGAAGACTGAGGCGCACTGGAAATTTTTTTGCTACGCTCAACAGGCAGCGACGTTTTTTCACCTTCTACACAATGCGCGATGTATTTGTTTTCGCTTTTTGTTTTTATAACATCTTTAAAAGGCGTTGGCTGATGAAGAATAGGCAGCCAACATTGCTGCGATTGCAACATAGCACTTATTAAAATTCCATTTAAACGGTCGTGCCGGAATTTTTCACTTTCGGTTCGCTCGCAAATAACCGGAATGATTTCAGCTACGCCAATTTCAGTAGCCTTTTCTAAAAACCATTCGAACCGGGATGTGTTTTTAACAAGCGAAATGGCTATGGAAACGGCAAGTTTTTTTGCTTCCTCTTTCTCGCGGGACTGAATCGTTACTTCGCACTTTTTCCTGTTGTCGTTTTTAATAACGGCTGTTGCCTTGGTACCTTTTCCATCGGTTAGTAAAATAGCTTCGCCGTTTTTTTTACGGAGTACCTGAATTATATGTTTTGATGTTTCTTCATCAAGAACAAGGCTGTTGGCAGCTACATTTTCAACAAAAAAGAAAGGTAAAGGCATTATGATTTTCGTTTAAAAAATTCATTTTAGGTTGACAAGTTTGCCTTCCCCTTTTTCAAATCTTTCTTAACGCATTTATTTAAAATAATCATTCAAATTACAATTGATGTACTAGAATGTTGCTGCGTTTTCTCTCTCTAAAACATTAAAAAAAGCCCCACAAAATGAAGCTTTTTTAATTTAGAACGTGTTATTAAAATGGATCTTCTTCGTCGCTCAAACTGTTCATTTTAGAGCCGGTTTGTATAAACATTCGCGCACCGCCTCCGTCTGCATCGCCTGCTGGCACCGGTTTCCAGCTTCCGGGCATAGCAGGTCCACCAAAACCTTCGCCGCCGTCATCTTCTATAAACTTTTGAATGTGCAGCAGGGCTCGCAGCTTCACCGTTTCTAAAGAACCATTCCGGTGTTTGGCTATGCGTACGTGTGTTTCACCGCGGTTGCTTTCGCCCATTTCGTTTTGGGTAACATCGTAATATTCAGGGCGATATAAAAACATTACCATATCGGCATCCTGCTCAATGGCACCCGATTCACGCAGATCGCTCAACTGCGGCATTTTGTTTCCGTCTTTCCTTTTTTCCACTTCGCGGCTTAACTGCGATAACGCAATAATAGGCACTTGTAATTCTTTTGCAAGTCCTTTTAAACCCCGCGAAATGGTTGAAATTTCCTGCTCGCGGTTGCCGTTTTTGCCTTCTGATGTGCCGCTCATTAATTGCAGATAATCAATAATTATTAACCCTACATTATTAATGTTTTTCAAGCGCCGGCATTTTGCCCGCAATTCAAAAATATTTAGCGCCGCCGAATCATCAATAAAAATGGGTGCCTGCGCCAGGCGTTGAATGCCTTTTGCATACAATTGTTTCATTTCGTGTTCTTCGAGTTTGCCGCGTGATATTTTTTCAAGCCATATTTCGCTTTCTGCCGAAAGAACCCGTTGCACTAATTGTCCGGCGCTCATTTCGAGCGAGAAAAAAGCAACCGGCGTTGGTTTGGTTGGGTGTAAAGCTGCACTGCGCACCAGGTTTAAGGCAAAGGCTGTTTTACCAACAGCCGGCCGTGCAGCGAGGATAATTAAATCGGTATTTTGCCAGCCATACGTAACGCGGTCCAGCGAAGGAAAGCCGGTAGGTACGCCGGTTACATCTTCGTTTTTGTGGCGCAGGTCTTCTATGCGTTGAATGGTTTTTACCAATACCGAATCAATGGTTTCGTAGCTGTTGCGTAAATGCTTGCTGGTTACTTCGTAGATTTTACTTTCGGCCTGGTCAAGCAAATCAAATACATCGGTGCTGTCTTCGTACGCATCGCCAATGATTTCGCCACTGATTCGGATCAATTCACGCTGCACAAACTTTTGCAGTACAATGCGCGAATGCGCCTCGATATTGGCCGATGAAACAACGGTGTTGGTTAGTTTGGTAACATAATACGGCCCGCCCACAACATCCAGTTCTTCCAGCGTGCGCAGTTCTTCTACCACCGTTAAAATATCTATTGGCTGGCTTTTATTGGCCAGGCTTTTCATGGCCAAAAAAATACGTTGGTGGGCATCTACATAAAAACATTCGGGTTTTAAAATTTCCACAACGGTATCAAAGGCTCCTTTTTCAAGCATTATGGCGCCCAACACGGCTTCTTCCAGGTCTTTTGCCTGCGGCGGCACTTTACCGTACATCATGGTGCTAATGTCCAGCGGTGCTTTTCTTCTTGTTTTTCTATCGCGGTTAAGGTTGGTTAAATCCATTTTTATAAAGAAAGTAAGTTGTTAGATCGTTTTTTCTTCACCTGTTGACAATTTTTGCGGTGCTTTCGTTGCTATTCTTTTTTGGTAAAAAGAGGCGTTCGAATCCTTTTTAAAAAGTCGGCTTGGCGAATAAATGCAGAAAACTGATGCGGGCAAAAACTATTTCAATACACAGCTTTTGCACACCTTTGTTCACATGATTGATAGCTTTAGACACAAAATTGCCACTAAATCCCCGGCTTTCCACCTGTTTTGAACAAATACTGTGCGCAAAGATTTTTTGCTCTTCCTTTGGCCACATGATAAAAATAACAGTATGCGCTTTCGGGCTTTTCTAAGGGTTTTTGCTAATGAATAAGGCGTAAAATGCCTGTGAAACAAGGCGTTTCAAAAAGAAAACGGGCGTGTGTAAAAGTAAAGTGCAAGCCTGTTGCCGTTTTCGAGTTTACCAATAGCCTTTTTTAAAAGTAGTACAGCATGAAACAAAGCAGCAACGCCATTAAATAAGTAAAGTCAATTCTTTTTCAATTGTAGAAAGATTACAACCGAGTTTTTAAAATTGGAACCATTTCGTTTTTCCAACTGATGAAATCGCCACTTAAAATATGCTCGCGGGCAGTTTGTACCAACCATAAATAAAACGCAAGATTTTGCACCGACGCAATCGTTAAAGCCAGTAATTCGCCTGCTTTAAACAGGTGCCGCACGTAAGCTTTGTTGTAGTAATGGCTCCATTCATTATCCACCCCTTCGTCGATAGCAGAAAAATCGCGTTCCCACTTTTTATTATCAATATTTATAATGCCTTTTGTTGTAAACAACATGGCGTTGCGCCCGTTTCGGGTAGGCATTACGCAATCAAACATATCTATACCAAGGGCAATGCATTCTAAAATATTCCACGGTGTGCCTACGCCCATTAAATAACGGGGTTTTTGGGTTGGCAAATGTTCGCAGCAAAGCTGGCAAATTTCATACATAACGCCTTCGGGTTCGCCAACACTTAACCCGCCAATAGCATTGCCGGTAGCCTCTTTTGCAGCAATAAATGCGCACGAAGCTTTGCGCAAATCGTGGTGCACGGCGCCCTGCACAATAGGAAAAAGGTTTTGTGTGTGTGTATACAAGTCGGGTGTGGCGTTAAATTGCGTAAAACACCTGTCCAGCCAGCGGTGAGTTAGGTTCATGGAGTTTAGTGCATACTTATACTCGCTTTGCGCTGGCGGACATTCATCAAAAGCCATCATAATATCGGCACCAATAATCCGCTCAATATCCATTACGCTTTCGGGGGTAAACAGGTGTTTGCTGCCGTCTATATGGCTTTGAAAAACTACGCCTTCTTCATTTATTTTTCTGTTGGCGGCCAGCGAAAATACCTGGAAGCCGCCGCTGTCGGTAAGTATAGGACCTTTCCAGTTCATAAACCGGTGCAGGCCGCCGGCCGCCTGCATTGTTTGGGTGCCTGGGCGTAAGTATAAATGATATGTATTACCCAAAATAATTTGTGCCTTTACATGCTCGTTCAATTGCTGCTGGCTTACTCCTTTTACGCTGCCAATAGTGCCAACGGGCATAAAAATGGGAGTTTGAATTTGGCCGTTATCGGTAGTAATGGTTCCGGCGCGGGCGGCGGTTTGGGCATCGGTAACTTCTAAATTAAATTGTAAAGCGGGCATGGGCGCAAAGATAACAGGCAGGCCGATAACCCCTTTTTGGCAGGTTTACAAAATTGTTGAAGAAAAGTGTTTTTGTATAAACGGCTTTGTAAATTTTTTAGGTTTACAGCTGCAGCCTATTTTTGAATGCACTTCTTCCCCTTATCTTCGTAATCATGGTTTTTAGCCCAGGCGTTGTTTTGTTTGGCGTTTTTACATTGCTTACCGCCGTGCAGGTTTTTTACTACCTGTTTTTTTTTAGTCGCATAACCAAATACAAACCAAAAGAGCGCACTCATACGCAGCAACAGCCGGTTTCGGTAATTATCTGCGCCCGCGATGAAGATGAGAACTTAGCCCGAAACCTTCCCGGCATTTTGGTTCAGGAATATGCCACTACGCACGAAGTGATTGTAGTAAACGATAACTCCACCGATGACTCGAAGTACCTGCTGGCCGAACTTCAAAAAACATTTAAAAAACTGCATACTGTAGATTTGGAGCAGGAAGCAAAAGGAATCTACGGAAAAAAATTTCCGCTGTCTATTGGTATTAAAGAAGCAAAAAACGAAATAGTGCTGCTTACCGATGCCGATTGCGTGCCTGCAAGCGAACACTGGCTATACAAAATGCAGGATGCTTTTTCTGATGGTGTAGAAGTGGTGCTTGGTTATGGGTCTTACCAAAAAGCACCGGGTTTTTTAAATAAAGCCATTCGGTTTGAAACTTTTCATACCGCATTACAATATTTTAGTTATGCCTTGGCCGGAACGCCGTACATGGGCGTTGGCAGAAACCTGGCATACCGCAAAGCAGTGTTTTTTCGCAACAAAGGCTTTTCGGCTAATAACCATATACCTAGTGGCGATGATGATTTATTTATTAACCGGGTTGCCAACAAGCACAATACGGCCGTAGTGATAGATGCGGATGCATTTACAATATCAAAACCAAAACAAACCTGGCAGCAATGGAAACGCCAGAAAAACCGCCATTATTCAACGGGCAAATATTACAAGCCGGCGCACCAGTTTTTGTTGGGCTTATATACAGGCTCTTTCTTTTTGTTTTATCCCCTTTTTGTTCTTTCGCTCTTTTATTTTGATTGGCGGTTGGCGCTTATTCCGTTTGTTGTGCGGTTAATACTGCAGGCCATTATTTGGAAAGGCGCTATGAAAAAGCTTGGTGAAGAAGACCTTTTCCCAATGTTTTTTTTATGGGATATCTGGATGTTTTTTTACTACATTTTGTTTGCACCAGCTTTATGGAAAAAGCCTAAAAAAACATGGTAAAAAGGGGCCCTTTATCTTTGTTTGATGGACATTCTTTTAAAATACTTTTCCGATTTTACGCCCCGTCAAACAGAG
The DNA here is from genome assembly GCA_038243445.1 of Chitinophagales bacterium. Taxonomy (GTDB): domain Bacteria; phylum Bacteroidota; class Bacteroidia; order Chitinophagales; family Chitinophagaceae; genus Flavisolibacter. Next base: position 8,217 of record JBBSRB010000014.1, read on the forward strand.
CAGTTTGCTGCGCTGGAAAGTTTGTATAAAGCTTGGAACAGTAAGATTAACGTGATTTCGCGAAAAGATATTGAAGGCCTTTACGAAAAGCATGTGCTGCACTCTTTAAGCATTGCGGCCGTTTTCGATTTTGGCGCCGGCACTAAGGTAATTGATATAGGCACTGGTGGAGGCTTTCCGGGTGTGCCGCTGGCCATTTTTTTCCCGCAGGTGCATTTTCATTTAGTAGATTCTATTGGAAAAAAGCTACAGATTGTAGATGCTGTAAAACAAGAACTTGGACTTTCAAACATCAGTATAGAACATACCCGTGCAGAGGAAATTAAAAATAGAAAGTTTGATTTTGCAGTAAGTCGCGCGGTAGCGCCGTTAAATGATTTAATTAGATGGAGCCGCCCGCTTTTAAAGTTGACCACGCAAATAAGTACCTCTGCCAGTGGAAACGAAATGTATAAGCCCGGATTAATTTGCCTTAAAGGCGGCGACCTAAAAGTGGAAATAGCTGAAAGTGCCACGCAACCAAAGAAGATAGAGATTAAAGATTTGTTTGAAGAAGAATATTTTAAAGAAAAGTATTTGTTGTACTCCCCGCTCCCCGCCCGTGGCGGAAGGTAACTCAGCCCCCTATCCCCCGGTGGGGGCACTTAGGTTTGGATGTTCCTTTTTGTACCGGATTGTTTTAGGTTATAGTTGTGTTGCTACCCTTTTTTAAAGGTTTTTTGTAGAAAGCTAAAGATAAAAAGAAAAAAAAAGACCTAACAGGTTTTAAACCTGTTAGGTATAAATAGAGAAAGATGCACAATTTTCAAAGGCTCAGCCTTGCTCCGGCATAACAAACAAAAAGTGATTACAATAGCTTCATCATCTAATTAAACCAAGATAAAAAACTTATCTAAAAGGGGCTAACTGCAAAAACAAAAGTCGTTTTCACCTAAGTGCCCCACCGGGGAACAGCGGGTTATTTTTACCAGTTTAACTCCAGCTTATTGTTTCTTTTTTCTATATCCGCCATCCGGTGCGAGGGATCTATTTCTACAGAAATAATATCGGTTAAAGCTTTTTTGGTGGCTATTTCATACGTTGGGTGCGTCCACTTCCAGGCATCGTAAACAATCCGCGGTGTTTGTCCCTCTTCGGCGGGTTTGGCGCCAAACATTAAGGAAAGGGGTACATAATGCCATTCGCTGCTTCCATCTTTAAAAGTAACTTTCACATCAACCGGCATGGGCATCATTCCATCGCGGCGCAACCGGATAGTAGTTAGGCCATTTTGCTGGTATAAGCTATCAATTGCATAATCAATGGTTTTCGTTGAGTTTACCCAATACATGCGGTACCAGTCTAACTGAATGCCGCTGGTTTTTTCCGCAACGCGAAGAAAATCGTTTACGTTCGGGTGTTTAAACCGCCATTGACGATAGTATTCCAACAGTATTTTATTGCGTGCCGGTGCACCAACAATGTAGCCCAACTGCTCCATAAACACAGCACCTTTGGAGTAGGCCGCATTGCTATACGCGTAGTTGGTATTAAAATGATCGGCATGCGTAGTTAAAGGCTCTTCGCGGCCACTTTTGGCAAGTGATAAGTAGCCTGCATAATTACCTTCATGATAGCGTGGCAGTGTGTTTAACGCAATAGAATCGGATTTTTGCTTTTGTGCGGCACTTTGCTTACTTACTATTTGCTGACGATAATATTCTTCTACCAGGTTGGTGGCGTATTCGGTAAAGCCTTCGTCCATCCAGGAGTATAACGATTCGTTGGTGCCTAAAATCATTTGGTACCAGCTATGCATCCACTCGTGAAAAGCGGTGCCCAGGCTTGGGCCCGAAAGCATTGTTGACATTGGATATTCCATACCGCCATCGCCACCATGTATAAACGAATACTGTTTGTATGGGTATTCGCCAAAGTTTTTCTCAATAAACGGAAGAACGGTCACTGCAGCATCTGCAATGGTATTCCAGGCTGCTTCGTCTTTTGCGTTATTGTCCAAATTTTTATAAAGCACATGAATTGTGGGGCCATTGGTTATTTGTCTTTTAATATGTTTGTATTCGGGGTCGGCAGCCCAGGCAAAATCGTGCACGTTTGGCGCTACAAAATGCCAGCTTAATTTGGCGCCTCCGGGTCGGGTAACTTTAGCACCTTTTGCTTCGTAGCCATAGCCTATGCTATTTGGATTTTGCAAATAACCGGTACCGCCTAAAATGTAGCTTTTATCTATGTTGATGGTTACATCATAAGCGCCCCAAACGCCATAAAATTCACGGGCAATATAATCGGTTGGGTGCCAGCCTTCGTAATCGTACTCAGCCATTTTTGGATACCATTGCGTCATGGTATAGCGCACTTTTGTAGCCGAATTATCGCGGCCGCTGCGCCTGATTTGTAAAGGTACTTGCGCCTCAAAATTCATGTTAAAGGTTACTTTCGAACGAGGCAGAATGGGTTTATCCAGCATCACTTCTAAAATGGTTTCGTGGTAACTATATTTTTGCGGACGGCCATTCATCGTAAGCGATAATATCTTTTGATAACCAATTTCATCTTCTTTCAAGTTAAGAATACGGTCCTTTACACGGCCATCCCAATCCACCATATCGTTTCCGTTTTTATCTTTTCTTAACGCTACTGTTCCCTGGCGGCGGCTGCGCACATCCATCATGCTGTTTGGTTGAAAGGCATTAAAGTACAAATGATAAAATACTTTTTTCAATGTATCGGGAGAGTTATTCCAATATTCTAACGTTTGCTTTCCGGTAAAGCGGTTCGTTGTTACATCCATATCAACCGCCATTTTATAGGCAACACGTTGTTGCCACCTATCGGGTTGTGCAACAGCTTGAAATGAAAGAGAAATCAGCAAAAGGAAAAATAAATTCTTCACCATGTTTAATAATTGTAATGATAGATAGTTGGTAAATTTCGATAAAAGGCTGTATAAGAAAAAGAAAAACTCTGTGTGCCACTGAAAAGCAGCTTTACACAGAGTTTTTAATTTTTAAAAAGGATGAAAACCTTTAAAAAAGGGTAACAATTCTTTTGCGGGGTTTTGTTGGGCACAAAAGCATTACTGTGGTATTACCTATAAAGTAATTCCATCTTTTGTAAGCCGCCCTTCTTTATTAAAGTAAAGGTTCTTTTTTTGAAGGTCGTTTTTTTCTACTTTAAGGCGGTAGCTTTCTACTCCTTGCGGCTGCGTTAAAACAATTATTTCCTGTACTTTCCAATTGGCATACTTGCTTTTTTGAAAACCTTCTGTAACAGCTTGTGGAAGATGCGCCAACTCAGTTGTTTTTTCAGATTCTTTCCACTGGCCGTTGCTGTCGTATTTGGCAATGATTTGTTCGTTGTTCAACGTAAAATGTACCGTAAAATGTACCAGATTATCTTTATATGTTACCGACTGGGCTTCGGGATATTGCTTTGTAAAAGCGGTAGTTACTTCGGCGGGCACATTGCGCAATTGTGCAAAAGCAGTAGTGCCGGCAAACAGAAAAAGAATAAGAAAAGAAAGAATCGTGCGTTTCATATTCGGTGTTTTTAGTAGAAACGAAATTAGGAACATAAAATTATGTGCTGCCTTCCACCACCAATACAATTTCACCTTTAACCGTTTTTTGGCTAAAGTAATGCATCACTTCTTGCAAGCTTCCGTGCTTGTTTTCTTCAAATAGTTTAGTTAGTTCGCGGCTTACGCTGCACCTGCGTTCGGCCCCAAAATATTTTATAAAATCTTCCAGCGTGCGTAAGAGCCGCATAGGCGATTCGTAAAAAATAAGGGTTCGTTTTTCCTGTGCCAGTTGCGTAAGCAAAGTATGACGACCCTTTTTTAAAGGTATAAAACCTTCAAAACAAAAACGGTTTGTGGGCAACCCACTGTTTATAAGAGCCGGAACAAACGCCGTGGCGCCGGGAAGGGTTTCTACTTTTATACCCTTTTTTATGCATTCGCGTACTAATAAAAAAGCCGGGTCGGAAATGCCGGGAGTTCCTGCATCGGTAATAAGTGCAATGTTTTTACCAGCAGCCAATTGGTCGGTGATATGTTCTGCTATTTTGTGTTCGTTGTGCTGATGGTAAGGCGAAAGGGGTTTTTGAATAGAATAATGCGACAGAAATTTAGATGAAGTTCGCGTGTCTTCACACAAAATAAAATCCACAGAAGCCAATACCTCTAAGGCTCGGAGCGTTACATCTTTTAAATTTCCAAGTGGTGTAGGAACGAGGTACAGCATGCCCAATAATTAAGAAAGTAATAACCAGAAAACGAACGAATACTTAGTTCAATTTTATTTCGAAATACTCCATAACTCCATTTGCTAACAGCTTTTTACTTGCGTTTTCGGCGATGGCTTTTGCTTCTTCCTCCGAGGGAGCTTCTATTTGCAGCAAAATGTTTTTGCCCATGCGCACATCTTTTATGCCGGTTAAACCAAGGTTTCCTAAACCGCCTAAAATGGCTTTGCCCTGCGGATCTAATAATTCTTTCAAAGGCATTACGGTAACCTGTACAGAGAACATCATGGTGATTGAAATTTAACGCAAACCTAAGGAAGTTTGCCGTTTTACGTGTAGAAGTTTAGCAGTAAACAAGCAGGAAACTGGGTTAAACAGTGATGTCGATTGTTTCAGCCGTTTGATGTTCCTCATCATCGATTTTATTTTTTGAAAAGCGCGAAAAAACTAAATACAAAATAAATATAACCGGCACTGCCAGCCATTTTAAGGTTAAAATACACACAACAGAAATTACAATCAAAGCATACTTTACGGCGTTTTCTTTAACCGAATAATTTTTAAACTTAAATGCCATAAACGAATGATTGCACACGAGTAAATAGCTAACAACAACAATTACTGCATAAAGCACAACCGTATTAATAAAATACTGTTGCACACCAAAATATTGATACCAAATAATTAATGGAAAAGATGCTATTAGTAAACCTGCTGCTGGAGAAGGAACACCTAAAAAGCTATGCGATTGGGTAGTACTGACATTGAATTTTGCCAGGCGCCAGGCTACAGCGCCCGCGTAAACAAAAGCGGGCAACAAAGCAATGATGGATACATCAAGGCCATCATCTTGCTGCGCAAAACCAATGCGTAAAAGCTGGTAAAGAATTAAGGCAGGCGCTACACCAAAACTTACTACATCGCTTAACGAATCTAGCTGTTTACCCATTTCAGAAGAGGCTTTAAAAAGGCGTGCTAAAAAGCCATCGAAAAAATCTACAACAGCGGCCGCGTAAATAAACAGTGCGCCCCACCAAATCTTTTCGGGTAAATAAACCTGCGAAGCACCAGATGCATCGAACTGCACAATGGTTTCGCCGGTTTGCAAAATTAAAACAATGGCAATACAGCCAAATACCAGGTTGAGCAATGTAAAAATATTTGGAATTAAAGCCCCCTGTCCGCTTCGCAGGAGTCCGGAATCCTTCAGACCGGTGGGGGAACTTAGGTTGGTAAGTTCTTTTTTATACGCCATTATTTTAGGTTATGGTTGTTGTGGTACCCTTTTTTTAAGCTTTTTAAAAGAGCAGTGTACATTGTTTATGGTTGATTGCGGTAAAGATAATACACCCTTTTTTAAAGGTTTTTGCGTAGAAAAAAGTTACTTTTTAATAGTAGACATTCGATAAAGTTTGGATTTTTAACCTTGCTGATAATGTAATTACATTCGGCAGTATTGGGGGCTTGCACCGGCAACTCTTCCAAACCAACCTTTAAAAAAGGATCAATTTATCGATTGAATGTTGAGGGAGCAAAAAAGAATAGTTGCAGTTGTCATAGCTTCTAATCAAAATAAAAATTACTGATTTATAAAACCTGACTGCAGCAAAAAAGGCTTCTCCAACCTAAGGTTTCCACCGGAAGCAGGGGCTATGCTCCGGCTCGCATACCGGCTTCAATTTCATCTACCGTAATCGGTATGCCTTCAAACAGGTCTATGTTACCGCTTTCTGTAATCCAAAAATTGTTTTCAATTCGTATGCCCATGCCTTCTTCCTCAATATAAATGCCCGGCTCTATTGTAAACAACATGCCTGGTTTTATGGGTTCTGTGCGGGTGCCTACATCGTGCACATCTATACCTAAATGGTGCGAAATACCGTGGTATAAGTATTTTCTGTAAGCCCTGTTTTCGGCGACTTCATTGGCTACATCGCTTTGGCTTATCAAACCTATTTTTAGAAACTGCTGCGTTGCTTCTTCGCCTACTTTATCGGTATAATCAATAATGGAAATGCCTGGTTTTAATATGCTTTTGCAATAATTATGAAGGTTCAGGCAAGCATTATAAACTTCTTTCTGACGCTGTGTAAAGCTGCCGTTTACCGGGATTGTGCGTGATAAATCGGCCGCATACCCGCCATACAAGGCACCAAAATCCATCAGCAATAATTCGCCGTCTTTACACTCTTCGTTGTTCGACACGTAGTGCAAAGTGCGGGCTCTGTCGCCACTGGCAATAATGCTTCCGTAAGCTTCGCCACTGGCGCGCCGACTTAAAAACGAGTGCACAATTTCCGCTTCAACTTCGTACTCCATTACGCCGGGCTTTACAAACTGCATGATGCGGTTGAAAGTGGCGCCGGTAATTTCGATAGCTTTTTTTACTACTTCAATTTCGAGCGAAGTTTTAATTGCCCTTAATTCCTTCATTATTTTTGCTGCACGTTCGTATTGATGAAGCGGGTATCGTTCTTTCATTTCATCTACAAAACGATAATCGCGGGAACGAACCAAATTAGCTTTCCTATCGTTTTCGTTTGTATCTAAATAAATTGAATCGGCTAAATGAATCCACGGCTGTAACAAGCCATCCAAACTATCTACCCAGACAATGGTTTGTATGCCGCTTATAGCAATTGCTTCCTCTTTACGCAAGCGCTTTCCATCCCATTTTTCTTTTAATTCGTTTGGCCTAACCAACACCAATACTTCGCGGTATTTGGCATCTGGATTATCGGGAAATAACACTACCATGCTATCTTCCTGCACAATGCCGCTAAGCCAATACAGATCGCTGTTTTGCTGAAAAGTGTAAATGGCATCGCCGTTGCGCGGCACTTCATCGTTACTTATAAAAATGGCTATGCTGTTGGGTTTCATGCGTTCTATAAAACGCGTTCTATTAGTGGTAAACAGTTCGGGGTTAATAGGTAAATGTTTCATGCCGGGGGTTTAGTAAACAGCAAAGTAAGGATTTCTTTTTTTTAATGGTTTTAAATAGTACAAGGGATTTAACGTATTCCGCACTTCATACCCTTAACCCCGTACCTCGTACTTCTTGCCTTTCAACCCCTTTCATCTTTTTTGCCCGCTTATCTTTGCAGCATGGACATAATTAAATCGGATTACCTAATCAGCAGTCCTTCTGTGGCTAACTGCCCAAAGGCCGACCGGCCCGAATATGCCTTTATTGGGCGAAGCAACGTAGGTAAATCTTCGCTGATTAATGCCCTCACCAATAAGCAGGAGCTGGCAAAGGTGTCTCGCTCGCCGGGCAAAACGCAGCTAATTAATCATTTTACAATTACGGCAAGTGATAGAAAGGAATGGTACCTGGTAGATTTGCCGGGCTATGGATATGCCAAAAGAGCACTGTCGCAGCGAAAGACATGGCAAAAAATGATTGAAGAATATATTAGAACGCGGGAAAACCTGGTGAACCTTTTTGTTTTGATAGACAGCCGCCATGAGCCGCAGCAAATAGACCTTGATTTTGTGAATAGTTTGGGCGAATGGGGCGTGCCTTTTGCGCTTGTTTTTACTAAGGCTGATAAAAGCACCCAAAAGAAAGCAGCCGCAAACGTGAGGAGATTTTTAGATGTATTGAAAGAAAACTGGGAAGCCCTGCCGCCACATTTTGTAACATCGGCGGTAAAACGTACAGGTATGAAACAAATACTTGAATTTATTGCAAAAGTGCAAATCGTTTAAAAAAGGGTATTCATTCGTATATGTCAGTCATTTGTTTTAAATTGTACTTTGTTTTCTATGAAAAAACTTTTTGCTGAACGAAACCTTGTGGTTTTTTTGTTTATTACGGTACTAATTGTCTTTTCGTTTGCCGAACGAGACAGCCAAAAGCTGAAACGCCTTTACTCGCCGGCAGCTAAAACAAACAACCAGCCACATCCCGCAAAAGCTTTTGTGTATTTACCCCAAACCAAATAACCCGCCGACATCTTTTTAGTTAACTACTTTATTTGCACAACTGCTGCTGGCAAAAGCTTCTGGCTTTGCTTTAAAAGCAAAGCCCATTCCTAAAATATAGCCCATCGCTTCGCGGAGCGCATCGTTGCTTTTGAAATTGGGGTTTGTATTAATATCGGCATGCACTTCCATATCTACATTATACAAAGTAAAAAGGGTACATAATTCGTAAGCAATTTCAATGCTTTTAGCTACCTCAACCAGCATTCTTTCTTTAATGGAATATTGAAGCGTGGTTTTATCGTTATGAATAAACATAAAGCCTCCATGACCTTCACGCAAAAAAACAATAACGGTGGCAAATTCTGTATCGCGGCCTTTTACCTGGCTATCGGTACCAATGCAAACTTTCAGTTTATGCCCCGCTTTTTTTTCGCGTTTGATAACGTTTTCTACGGCATCGTAAACAGGGAGTTTTAATTCTTCTCCATTGAACTTTCTCCAGAGCATAAAAAAAGGTTTTTACAAATTACGTAAAAACCTTCAAGTACAACCATTTGCTCCCCTCAGTTTGGGTTATTGTTTTATAAATTTTTGCAGATATTGATCTTCTCCGCTTGTACACTGAAGCAGGTAAACACCGCTGGTGAAATTATTTATGTTGATAGAAGACCTGCCGCTACCAAGGGCACCGCTGGCAACTTTTCTGCCATTGAAATCTACTATTACATAGCTAAAAGCTGCCGAACTGGAAACAACAAGTGCATTTGTGAGCATACCGTTATTGATAATTTCCGGGGAGAAAGTGGGCTTATTTTTTAATGCTATAGTGTTTGAGTAATGCTGCTTTCCATCATCAAAAGAAACGCTTAAACGATATTGCAAGCTACCGGTGGAAACTGACAAGTAGTTATAGCTTCGGGCGCCTGCAGGTAGGTTTGCAACAGCCTTATACGGCCTGCCGTTTTCGGCTACTTCCAGCACCTGGCCCGTAACGGTTTCATCAGCATCTATTACCCACGTAAAAGCGTGTTTGTTGTTATCGGCGATGCCTTTTAAAGCTAAAGTGCGCAGGGGTAATGTGCTCAAGTCGGCATAGGCAGCTTCTAACGAATACGAACCAAGGCTTCCATATTCTGACGTATAGCTGTTGCCTGTTCCATCTACTTTTAAAAAGTAAGTTCCCGCGTTCAGTGTAGTATCTACAAAAGAATTCAACGCATTTCCGGGGTTGTACGATCCAATTAGTTTTTGTTTGTCATTTAAAATATCTACCTGCAGGTCTAAGTTAGAGCCGTTATTACCTGTGCCTACATTATATGGAACGGCAGATAACTTAAACACGCTTTTTTCGGAGATTGTGAACTTAAAAAAATCTACATCATCTGTTGTTGAAATAATACCGTCAACGATAAACTTTTTGTTAGTAAAGGTGGTTGTTGTTGCTTTCCTTGAGTCGTTGTTATGGTCATCTATTCTATAACCAAAGCCATTTGTTGAATTTGTAATTTTGCTTAAATCGCTTTGGGTGCTGGCGCAGCCATAAGGGTCGGCGCCATTATGCCAAACTGTAAAGTTTTTGTAATAGCCAGCGCCCATAATTGGCGCCCAGCCAGTTTCCCCAACGCCAACTCCATAATTGTATTCCGATGTTTTGGCGCAGTTTGCATCGTAAGCCGCCTGGTGCGAAAGTCCAAGCGTATGGCCAAGTTCATGAGAGCCGGCTTCGGCAACGTTTTTAACATTATACTTAAGTAAGGCGGTAAAAATAAAACAAGGTGTATTATCGCCCCAGGTAAATGAGTTGATAAAAGCTACACCGCCGGCATTGTTTCCGTACCACGAATTAGAAGTAGTAAATATGGCTCTCATTCGCTTGTTTGCCGGAGCTGCCTGGTATTTTGTAGAGTCGGTAGTAACGTTTACATTAAAAGGGCGGTAATCTTCAGCAATACGATTAAAGATTTCGGTAATTTTTTGAGCGTCGAAATTAGCCGGCCCGCAAACAATTGGTCCGTTCGAATTCCAACTTGTTCCATTCACCGTATGTCCGTCGAAGTCTAAAAATAGCACCGCCTGGGCCGATGGATAGCTACTGTACACCGGCATTTGTGCCTGAAGCTTTGTAGCAAACAACAACATTAGTACAAACAGCGTTTTAGAAATGATTTTCATAAGTAGGGGATATTGGATAGTGGAACAGAACGGAAAAAAGGGTAGATAGAAAAAGCGTTAATGGACTACTCGTTCATAATTTTTAACTGGTGGTTTTTTTCAAGTACATAGGAGCCGTTCTGAAGTTGCAATTCATACATGTCGCTGTGGTCGCGGCTAAAAATGCGGCCCCGGTAAACAGTAGTACCATCATCGTTTATTATTCTACTGAATGTAAAAGACGATCCTTTGAAACTGGTTGAGCGAACAACTACAGACTGAAAACTTTTTTCTGAAGCATCTGATTTAGAAACAACAACACCTTTGTAAAAGAAACTGCCAACAGGAATGCTTACGGATGCGCCATTCGAAAGTTGCAGCAGATGTTCAAGGCTTTGAGTATTAATGGAAATGTTTGAAGGAAGGCTTGAGAAAAGCTTTGGCTTATTGTAATCCGGCTCGGCAAGGCGAGCCGGCGGCTGCGAAAATCCGCTATAAAAGCACAGGCTTAGCAAAGCGCTGCACAGTCCGTTTTTTAAGAGTTTCATTAGGGTTGGAATTTGTACTTACAATATTTATAAAAAATTACAAAATTGCAAAGCTATCCAAACGGCATTTTTTAAAAGTAAGGGTAAGCCCTCAACTTGTTAGAGTAATTAACACTGAAAAAGCAGGGGTAAAACTACGTTTAGTAATTTCCTATACTAAGCATTACCAGGGTGCAGCCAATAACAGGTTCAATTCCTTTTTCTTTAGCGGCCTTTATCAACAAAGGATTTTCGGTGCCGGGGTTGAAAATAATGCGCCTTGGATGTAAACCTAAAATATAATCTAAATAAGGCTGCTGGTTGGTAGGGTTTAGATAAAGGGTGATAGTATCAATGTCAGGCAAAGAGGTTTGTTCTGTGCCAATTTCAACGCCGTTTACAGCACCTTTTTTGTTACCAATGGCAACAACAGGATGACCGTAGGAAGCCAGCTTTTTCATAGCCATATTGCTGTATCGCGATGGATTTTCGGATGCGCCTAAAACCAATGTTTTTTTGCTTTTTGTTGACTGCTTTATCATTTATCAAAACTAACAAACGCTGTGCCTTAAAACGGCTTGCCATGTGTTTTTTTAATAACAGCAGACGCTACAAATGGAAAAGTTTTAAAAAGGGCAACAAACAAATTTGTTGCGGCGGTACGGCCAAAAAAACGCTGTAGCAGGCGGCCCGCGCGAACCCTTTTGGCAAAGTTTTTATTCCAGCTTTTTGTGTAGTTTTCTTCCATTTGGGTGTGCGAAATATGGCCCAATAAATAACTACTAATTAAAGGTGCCGCCAGCTTACTGCTGTGCAACGCCATACTCATTCCGTTTCCGCACAGTGGCGGAATAGTGCCGGCAGCATCGCCCAACATTATTACCTTATTTTCTACTGCCTTTTTTTTACTGAAGTTTATTTGTGAAATAGAAACCGGAAAATCTTTTAAGATGGTGCTACTTTCAAAAATTGCTTTCAAGTGCGGGTTTTTATACAACACTTCTTCTTCCATTTTTTTAATGTTGCCTTTATACTTTTTTAAGTTTTGCGCATTGGTCATGTAACAAAGGCAATGAATATCTGCTTCTATTTTCGATAGGCCGCAATACCCCATTTCAAAATTATGCAGGCCAATTGTGCCTTCTTTCCAGCACGTTTTTACATGATATTTTATGCCCACGTAATTGCTTTGTTTACTGTTGCTTAACGCTATAAAAGGACGCTTCCATTTTACATCAAGATTGCTGCGTTTGCCCCAGGCGGCACAGCAAACTTTTGCACTTAAAACCTGTTCAAAAGGGGTATCTTCTGTTTTGTATTTAATAATAAAGTTGTTTTCAAAAATCGCACTTTCCACTTTAGTCTTTTCGGCAATGCAGACTCCGTTTTGTTTTGCAATGGCTGCCAGCGATGCATCTAATAAAAACCGGCTAATGCCAAAGCCACCCAGCGGCAAAGTGGTAGTAAAAGCTTTTCCGTTTGGCGCTGTTAACTGCAACGTGTTTATAATGGGCAGGTTCATTTGCCGCAGCGGAAGACCTAACGATTGTAAAAAGTTCCAGCTTTCCATGCTTATATATTCGCCGCAAACCTTATGAAAAGGGTAGGTTTCTTTTTCAAATAAAATAACCGAATGCCCTTTTTGAGACATTTGGATGGAAAGGGACAACCCCGCCAATCCGCCTCCAATAATAGCTATATCATAGTCTGTTTTTATCATCGTTGGTGACTATATACAACCAACCATCGAAAAGCCCACTTCCAGGAAGCGGAGAAATGATGGATGCCGGCAGAATGAAAAAGTTCATACCAATCTTTTTTAATAAAACTACGTTGCACCGAAAGTGGTGCATCGTTTTTTACCAGTGAGCTGCGCGATAAAAGCCGTGTAAAAAGCTTTATCGAATAATAAGCAAATGGATGCCGGTGCAAATCGTTTATAAAAAAACCGGTGATTGTATTTTGCTTCATCCATTGCAGCATAGGTACCATTTGTGCATTAGTAAAGTGATGACAGAAAAGCGATGAAAAGATAATGTTTGGCGTAGCATTAAAAACCACATTTGAATAGTCAGAGCAAATAAACTCAATGCCTTTGTTTTGGCTTCGGCTTTGTGCAAATGCAATACAGTTGGGGTTTATATCAATACCTGTCAAATGCACATTAAGGCCTTTTTTAAAACACCAATTTTTAATTACTCGCAGGTTATCGCCGCCACCGCAGCCAATTTCTATTATCGATGCCGGTTGGGTTGCCGTACCCTTTTTAAGCAGTTTTGATGCGCCCTGCAACGTTGTTTTATGTCCACCCAGCAGTTGGTTTATTCTATCCAGTTCCTGCATGTTTTGTTTGATGTGTGCAAACGAAACATCGTTGCCGTCAAGCAGCTCTTTTTGATATGAACGATGTGCAAACGAAGGCATTTAATTATGTGCGGTAAATGTTTCTACTGTTAAACCAGGGCCAAAGGCAGCGCCAAACAACTTATTTATTTTTTCTTCTTTACTTAATAGCTCTTTCAAAACAAATAAAATAGTTGCCGACGATAGGTTGCCAACTTCTTGTAGTACTTTATAAGATGCGTCCAACTCGGCCTTTTTAAACTGAAGGCTTTTGTAGATCACATCTAAAATTCGCTTGCCGCCCGGGTGAATGCACCAGTGCGAAATATCGCTAACGGCTACCCTATCTGCAGCAGCAACCTTTTGCACCACGCCGCTAAAATCTTCCTGAATTAAGTCGGGCACGTATCCGCTGAGCGTCATTAAAAATCCGCTCGACGATAGTTCCCAGGCCATATCGCGTTTGCCTTTAGGAATCACTTCACTGTAAAACCGATCGATGTACAACCCTTGAAAAAGGGTGTTGTTTGGCGTAACAAGTGCCGCCGATGAGCCATCGCCAAACAGCAACGAAGAAGCGATGTTGTCCATAGTGGCTTCTCTTTGAAAATGCAACGTACACAGTTCGGTACACACAATCAACACTCTTGCAGCACTATCGCTGTTGCAAAATGCATCGGCAATTTTAAGCGCATGAATAGCAGCATAGCAGCCCATGAAATTGACAGATGTGCGAAAGATATTTTTATCAAGGTCCATTAGTTCCATTACCTGCAAATCCAATCCTGGAGCACTCATGCCGGTACAGCTAACCGTAATTAAATGTGTAATTTCTTTAGGGTGCAAAACATGTTGTAAGCACGATCGGATAGCATCTACCGAAAGTAGCGGCGCATTTTTGTTGTACACCGCCATGCGTTGCTCCAGCGATGGAAATGGCTCTAAACTTTCCGACTGGGGATAAAATTTCCATTCCGGCAACGGGCGGCTATAATCGGGCACCACAGAATACCGTTGTCCAATTCCACTTTGCCCATATAAAAAACGCATTTTGCGTTTGTCGGTTTCTGTTGCCGCATACACCTGCTGCATAAAATGCAAAATATCCGTTTGCTGATGCCGGTAAGGTGGAAGTGCCGTACCTATTGAAATTATTTTGCTCACTATTTTATTATAATAAGTGTGGTGAAATAAGCTGCTGTGCAAAACGTTGCCGTTACATTCATTAAAAGACTGTTTTTAAAATTAGCAGCCAACCCATTTTGATAAACTCTTTTCATCCAATATAAAAAAAATACCACCACCGGAACGGTAAGTAGTAAAAACAAGTAAAATAAATTAAACTGGCCCTTCATTTGAAACCAGATGGCAAGCAAAACAGCGGCAGTTGTAAACAGCAGCATGCTAAATAAAAAGGTACCTCGTTTGCCCAGCAGATAACTAATTGTAATCACTCCATCCTGCTTGTCTTCGGCGTGTTGGTAAATTTGCGTTAGGGGATAAAGGGCGCCAATTAAAAAGCTTGAAATTACACACGGGAGCAGCGGAACAGAGAGGCTTTTTTCGGCTTGTGCACCATAATAGGTAAGCCAAAAAATAACCGCCCCCTGAAAAATAAAAACAGTTAAAAACCCCACTACAGCATATTGTTTTAACCGGATGCGGCGGTAACTATAAGCCCGGGAAGCTATAACATAAAGCAATACACCAAATGAAAAAAGTATGGATATGTATAATGAAACCAAAAGAGCTAAAACATCCAATACTACGCTTACATAAAACAATTGCTTTGTTGGCTGCAGCGGCGATTGTAACCCACCAATGGAGGTTTCATCCCTATCCATATAAGAGTTGTACCCGTTGCTGGATGGATACACTAATAAGTGAAGGATAATAAATATCACAATTGCATTTTCCACATTTACCCCGGGCGCCTGGCTAATGGCAAATAAATAAACCGGCACCAGGAAAAATGAAAAGTGAAAACGAAGTAATTGTATGGTAGAAAAGTAAAGCACAATTTAAGGTAGTACATAATAAACGATATTGAACAATAAATAGATGCTTCTGGAAGGACCCTTTTGAACCTGTTTTGAAATAGACAACTTTTTTAAGTTTGATTTCAAAACTTATGTAGAACATTGGTAAATTGGGTGATGAAACCTTTTTTCTTTTTCGGTTTTTTCTTCCTGCTGTATATTGCTTCGGCGCAAACAAAGCCTTTCCGTTTTGCCTTTGTTACCGATACGCACATTGGTTCGCCAAACGGCAATGCAGAAGAAGATTTGCGGCGTACAGTAGCGGACATCAACTCTATGAAAGATATTGATTTCGTAATTATCAATGGCGATGTTACTGAATTGGGTAAAGAGGCTGAACTGGCGCTGACAAAGCACTTGCTCGATAGTCTGCGCATCAGGTATTACATTCTTCCCGGTAACCACGATACCGGTTGGAGCGGCAGCGGCGGGTTAGATTTTACCGCTACGTTTGGAGGAGATGCTTTTCATTTTATACATAACGGCATTCATTTTATTGGTACTGCTTCGGGCCCGTATGTGCGCATGAGCGATGGGCATGTACCGCGCCATAACATAACCTGGCTTACCAAAGAATTACAAAAAATTGGTAAAGATGAACCGATTGCTTTTTTTAATCATTACCCTTTGGATAGCGGGCTCGATAACTGGTACGAGGTAATTGATTTGCTGAAACAGAAAAACACTATTCTTGCCATGTGCGGTCATGGTCATAACAACCGGCCTGTAAAAGCCGAAGGAATCCCATCAGTAATGGGACGATCGAACTTAAGAGCAAAAGAAGTGGAAGGTGGTTATAACCTGGTTGACATTGGCTTGGATTCCATCTTTTTTACCGAACGAAAACCACTAACCACAAACGAAAATAAATGGTTGGCGCTTGCTCTTACAAAACACACCTATAATGGCGACAGAACATTCAGCCGCCCTGATTACTCCGTAAATGCTACCTACCCGCAAGTAAAAGCGGTGTGGACGTTTCACTCTGGAGCTAATGTTATTTCTACACCGGCGGTCTTTCAAAATGCCGTAGTATTTGGTAACCAGGCTGGCGAAGTGCAGGCCTTAGATTTAAAAAAGGGTAAAAAGAAATGGTTGTATAAAACAGGTGCACCTATTTTTTCTTCGCCGGCATCGACTCCTAAGTCGGTGGTTTTTGGCTCTGCCAACGGCCTTGTATATGCGCTTACAAATGGGGGAAAAACCGCATGGAAATTGAAAACAGATGCTGCGGTATTGGGCGCCGCGTTAGTAGAAAACAATGTAGTTTATATTGGCGGAAGCGATGGTTGCATGCAGGCGTTGGAAGCCCGTACGGGTAAACCCATTTGGCGTTATTGCGGCTTGAAAGGCGCCGTTACAAGCCAGCCTGTAATAGCCGACAGTATTCTTGTTTTTGGTGCGTGGGATACTAATTTGTATGCCTTACATAAAAGTACCGGTAAACTGCTTTGGAAATGGAACAATGGTTCACCGGTAATTAATTATTCGCCCGCTGCCTGCATACCAGTAATACACAATGGAGTGGTGTATATAGTTGCTCCCGACAGGTATTTAACCGCAATTGATGTAACAACAGGCACTGCCTTGTGGCGCACTAATGAAGCTACCGTGCGGGAAAGCATTGGACTGTCGGAAGATGGAAAGCTAGTGTACGGCAAAACCATGAACGACACTATTGTAGCTTTTTACACTAACCGCGAAAAGCCACAACTTGCCTGGAAATTAAATGTTGGTTTTGGGTACGAGCATGTACCTT
The DNA here is from genome assembly GCA_038243445.1 of Chitinophagales bacterium. GTDB lineage: Bacteria > Bacteroidota > Bacteroidia > Chitinophagales > Chitinophagaceae > Flavisolibacter. The sequence continues at coordinate 25,214 of JBBSRB010000014.1, forward strand.
CTATGTTAATTGAAAATGAAGGAAAGGTATTTTTTGGAACCAAAAATGGCGTTGTTTATTGCATTAATCCGCTGACCAGGCAAGTAGCCTGGGCGCACAAAATAGATAATTCCATGGTGAATACAATACGCGTAGTACCGGTTTACGGTGTACTTGCATCCACCATGGATGGGAAAGTTGTTTTGTTGCAAACGCAGTAGTTAGCGCCGGAACTTAGAAACCAACCAGATGATTAACGCTACAACGGCTACAATTATAATCACACCAACAACCAATCCTGCCTGGAAAATGTCGCCGATCATTTCGCAAGAAGTAAGCGTAACAGTTAAAACTATAAGACTAAGCCACAGGTAATTAAATCTTTTCATATTGTGCTGTTTACAGGTTCTTATGCAAAACCTTTGCCGTTACCAAATATCTGCCGGCTACCCGGTGCGGGGCAATCTATTAATATTTAGAAAACATGTCCAAAAGGCCCCTATTTTAAACGCTTTTTATCACTTTGGTAAATAGAAAAAAGTTGGCAGCCGAACAGAGGTTCCTAATTGAAAACAGCGAACGTAATCAGCTAGTACCTTTGCACCCCATGACCCAATTCGACCACGACAGCGTAAAACCTTTTTCGAGCGAAGCCGCAAAAAAAGACCAGGTAAGCGAGATGTTTAACAACATAGCGCCACGCTACGATTTAATGAACAGGGTACTAAGCGCCGGCATTGATGTTTTGTGGCGCCGGAAAGCCATCTTAGAATTAAAAAAAGCTTCCCCACAACATATTTTGGATGTAGCAACCGGCACCGCGGATATGGCCTTAATGGCCGCAAAACTTTTACAGCCAAAAAAAATTACCGGCATTGATATTTCGGAAGGGATGCTACAGATTGGGCGAAAAAAAGTAACCGAGGCAAACAGCACAACGCAAATAGAATTATTAAAAGGCGATAGCGAAAACATACATTTTGGCAACAACGAATTTGATGCAGTAATGGTAGCTTTTGGTGTACGCAATTTTGAACACCTGGAAACTGGTCTCGCCGAAATCTTACGGGTAATGAAACCAGGCGCCAAACTGGTGGTGTTGGAATTTAGCAAACCGGTGCTTCCGGGTGTTAAACAGTTTTATGGTTTATACATGGGCGTTATAGCGCCGCAAATAGCACAGTGGTTCAAACAAAATAAAAAAGCTTACCAGTATCTAAACAAATCGGCACAGGCTTTCCCCGACCGCCAGCGGTTTATAGCCATTATGGAAAAGGCTGGTTTTACAAAAACTTCGTTCCGGCCGCTAACATTGGGTATCTGCTCCATTTACTCCGGGCAAAAAAAGGCTTAAACGGTTGCCACTGCTACCCCTTTTTTGCAGGTTTTTTACTGATTGCTTTACCCCTTTTGTTAATGGTTTTTGATGGTGGGTAGAAGGGTGTGCGAAGCAGTTTCGGAAGTAGTTGCAAATAAAATAGCTGAAAAAAGCGCAAAGCCCGCAACCGGAAAAAATGTGGGTTTTATAAAAAAAAGAAGAACAGTTAGTACTAAAGCGACCACCAGGAAAAGCTTACTCAGGTTTTGCCGGCTGTTTAAAAAGAGCAACCACTCCAGCAACAACATTATTCCAAAAGCAACAGACTGAATGGTAACTACAGAAAAAAGCTTTTTGCGCAATAAAGGTTCTGCGTAAAAATTACTTCCAAAATAAGCGGAGGCTGCCAAGCAGGCCAATGCGGCAAATGCCATTAAAAGCAGGTGTTGGTTTTGGCCCTTTTTACGATTGCTGAAATGATAAAGAAAATAAAAACAAAGTAAAAACGAAACCGAACTGGGAAACCAGTTTACAGCAATGCCGTCATCCCCTTTTAGCATACTTTCATGGTTTAAGAAAAAGGCCATCATTACAAAGGCAAAAAAAAATACAAGTAAGCTACCAAGGCTAAACATCTTTTTTCTACTGGTATTTATTTTTAGGTGGATGGGTGTTTTTATACCCGGTTGTGCTGCCCTGTCATTATAAATAATATACAGCGTAAATGCCATCACAAAGCTTAGAGAGCCAAATATTTCAGAACCTTCTTCTAAAAGCAGCAGGCCAGTGGCTCTTTCAAAGCTTGACGGCATATTAGCCAGACGGTAACTTTCTATTTCGTAAACCTCTTGAAAAGGGTTGCTTAAGTAAAGTAGCACGCCTGCTAATGCAAATAGCAAAGACCATTTGTTGCGACGGAACTTTATTATAAAAAAAGTAATCATAAACAGACCGGCTAAACCAACCAGAAAATAAAAAGCATTCCATCCTCCGCCTTCGCCAAACCCGATTGTTTTTAATAAATTGGTGTCACCAATCATTTCATGAAAAGAGCCCATTTCATCTAAAGAAAGCAGCAGAAAAATAGCACAGAAAACAAGCCAGCCATATTTTATGAGCCGGCTTTTCCAGTTGGTGGTAAACTGCCCATCGCACAAAAAACATATAAATGAAATAACTGCCGCTAACAACAAAAGCATAGCAGAATACCACGACGCAATTACGTTTTCACGCGTCAGATCGGATTGGGCCAGTAAAAAGCCGGCTATTTTATTGTTGCTGTTTGCACCCCAGGTATTGCTTGCTGCGGTGCCTAAAAGCAGTAGTATATTGGCTACAACAAACACAAATAAAAGGGTGCGCAATTGACGTTCATCTATTTCCAATTTCAATTTCAGCATAAAAGCAGTTATTTATTTTGGTTGCCCCTACTGTAAGACTTGCACTAAGTAAAAGTAAATAATGCATTTAGGGTATGCAATAGAACCTAAATGTTTTACACACTTGTTTGCCATTTATCTGTTTCGGCAATTATTTTGGCTTTACGGCGTTATGCTTTGGTAAAAAAGTTTTTTAAGGCATCATTTGCCTGGGGACATTGTTTATAAATGAATTAAACCTATTGATTTTCTACTACTTATGAAATACCTGCTGAAACCGTCATCCCTAAAGCGTGCAAAAGTTCCCACCGTTTTCTTTTTTTTCTTTCTGATTTTTACCCTGAAAGCTGCCGCGCAGCGCACACTTTATTTAGAAGAACACGATAGCAAGCCTTACTACTTTGGTATTACTCTTTCTATGAGTTCAAACCGGTTTCATACTGATTTTCATCCCAAATTTTTAAAGCAAGACAGTATTTTAGTGGCAGAACCCTTAAACTCGGGTGGGTTTGCGTTAGGTTTGTCGGCAACGGCAAAGCTTACCAACCGCTTTGAGGCGCGTTTTAATCCAGAGTTGATGTTGACCGACAGGGTTCTGTCGTACCAGCTTCGCTACCCTGATAGGGATTTAGGCTTTGTTGTAGATAAACACGTAGAGTCAGTAGTTATGAGTTTTCCGGTGCACTTAAAATTTAGATCAGACCGAATTGGTAACTTTAGAGTGTACCTGCTTGGTGGTGGAAAAGTAGATTATGATTTGGCGTCGAACGCAAAAGCCCGAAAAGCCGATGATATGATTAAAATAGACAAAGCAGATTACGGCCTCGAAGGAGGTGTGGGGTTTAATTTTTATTTTAAAAGCTTTATTTTCTCTCCTGAAATAAAATTAGGTCACGGAATTAGAAACCTTCATGCCCGCGATAAAGCTTTAAATTATTCAAGCGTGCTCGATAAAATTCAATCGCGCATGATTATGTTTTCCATACATTTAGAAGGTTAAAAAAAGGGTATAGCAGCCCTCTTTTTTTATGTTGTTGAACCTAAAATCAACGTTAAAACCTTTGCAAAAGGGGGGTTAAAGAGTTACTTCTTGTAATACTTTTTCCTGCATCATCATTCGTACCGATGCAGCAATCGCTTCAGCATCGTAGCCACATTCTTTATGCAGTTCTTTTAGCGTTCCATGCTCAATAATCCGGTCGGGAATGCCTAAGATTTTAATTTTATTATTATAACCGTGTTGCGCCATAAACTCGGTAACAGCGCTGCCAAAACCACCAACAACAGTTCCATCTTCAACTGTTATAATACTATTGTAATTAATTAAGGCTTCGTGTAGCAATGCCTCATCTAAAGGTTTAGCAAAACGCATATCGTAATGTGCAGGGTTAAAACCTTCTGCTTTAAGGCTTCGTATAGCAGCTGCTGCAAAATTTCCCGGATGCCCTAAAGAAAGAATAGCTACATCTTTACCGTCGCGCAGTTTGCGGCCGGTGCCAATATTTATTTCTTCCATTGGTTTTCTCCAGTCGGGCATTACGCCTTCACCGCGCGGATACCGAATAACAAAAGGAAGTTTGGTGCTTTCGAGTTGCGCTGTGTACATTAAGTTGCGCAGTTCGGCCTCGTTCATAGGTGCCGAAATAATCATGTTTGGAATTGGGCGGAAGTAAGCAATATCGTAGGCTCCGTGGTGTGTCGGCCCATCTTCACCAACAAGTCCGGCTCTGTCTAAACAAAAAATTACCGGAAGTTTTTGAATGGCTACATCATGCACTACCTGGTCGAAAGCCCGCTGCATAAAGGATGAGTAAATATTGCAAAATACTTTTAAGCCCTGGGTAGCCATACCGGCGCTTACCGTAACCGCGTGCTGCTCCGCTATACCTACATCAAAGGCCCGGTGGGGCATGGCTGCCATCATAATATTAAGCGAGCTGCCCGACGGCATAGCCGGTGTAATCCCAATTATTTTTTCATTTGCTTCGGCAAGTTCAACTATTGTATGCCCAAATACATCCTGGTATTTTGGAGGCTGCGGCAGGTCATATTTCTTCTTGTAAATTTCACCCGTTATTTTATCAAACAAACCCGGCGCATGCCATTTGGTTTGATCTTTTTCGGCAAGAGCATATCCTTTTCCTTTAACAGTTACTATGTGCAGTATTTTAGGCCCGGGAATATTTTTTAAATCGGTTAAGGTATCTACCAACTTTGTAATGTTGTGTCCGTCAATAGGTCCAAAATAACGCAGGTTCAGGGCTTCAAATAAATTGCTGCTTTTGGTTACCATCCCTTTTATGCCGGCTTCCAACTTAGAAGCCATATCGCGTGTAAACCTTTTTCCTACCGGCAGCTTGCCCATTAGTTTCCATACATCATCCCGAAATTTATTGTAGGTGCCGGAGGTAGAAATATCGGTAAGGTATTCTTTTAAAGCGCCAACATTCGGGTCAATACTCATGCAGTTGTCATTTAAAATAATCAACACATCTGCATCGGCAACGCCGGCGTGGTTCATTGCTTCAAACGCCATTCCTGCCGTCATAGATCCATCGCCAATTACGGCTACGGACTTTCGGTCTTTTTCACCTTTATATTTGGCTGCCATAGCCATACCAAGTGCCGCTGAAATAGACGTTGAAGAGTGGCCAACGCCAAAGGTATCATATTCGCTTTCCGACCGTTTTGGAAAGCCGCTTAAGCCGCCGTATTTCCGGTTGCTTGCAAAAGTATCTCGCCTGCCGGTTAAAATTTTATGGCCATACGCCTGGTGGCCTACATCCCATACCAGCTGGTCGTACGGAGTATTGTACACGTAATGAAGCGCCACGCTTAATTCTACAACGCCAAGGCTGGCGGCAAAATGCCCGCCGTGCACGCTAACCACATCTACAATATACTGGCGCAATTCGTCGCAAACCTGGTGTAATTGTTCCTTTGGCACCTCTCTTAAATCGGCGGGAAGATCAATTGTTTGTAAAAGCGGGCCGGGCACTATTTGCATGTAAAGGATTTGGGCAAAAATAAAGTAAACCTGTAGATATTAAATATACGTTTAGTTCCTAACAAATCGGAAAGATTCCATTTTCGTGCCGGCGCCTTTGTTTATAAAAAGCTGGTACATGCCCGGCGGCAGCTTTTGCACTGGAATTGTAAATGATGATGTGCCTTCATTTGCCTGAAAATGGCCTTGTGCAACCAAACTTCCAACACTATTGCAAATGGTATATTTTACCGGTTCATTAAAACCTCCGGTTAGCTGAACATGTAACTCTTTATGTGCAGGGTTTGGCCAAAGTAAGGCAGTAAACGCTTTGCTTTGATTTGTAATGATGCCCGAAAGGGTGCTTTTGCCGTTTTTATGAATTAGGCGTAATCGGTACAAGCGAGCGCCTGCAGCAATGGTTTGGGTAAATTGCTTTGTTCCGGTTAACCCTTGCGGGTTGAAAGTTGCCGCCGGGCTGAAGGTTTTACCATCGCGGCTTTCTTCTAATATAATTTGGTCTATTTCTTCTACGCCGGCAATAGTCCATTGAAACGTATGCGTATTATTTATTGTAGTGCTTAAATTAAAATTGGCAAGTTGTGTGGGTAGTACGCCGGTACATTTTAATATACTAAAGTTAAAGGTTTTTAAAAAGCACCCTTTTGAAGAACTTACAGTAAGGCGGTAGCTACCAAGTGGCAGTCCCATAATACTAATGGAAGGCGGTGTGTTGTCCACACCAAAAGTGTAGGTATCAGTAAAGTCAAAAAGACCATCGTTGTTGCTGTCGAAAGCTATAGTGTAGTTCATGGGAAAAACTTCGGTGTTGCTGCCCACGTTTACGTATACATCAATACTACCACCCGACCCGTTGCAATCCATAGATTGTACAATGGTAAAACCGTAGCTGACAGAAGAAGTTTCTCCGGGCGTGTTATTGGTAGTTTTGCCGCTTTGTTGCGGATCTTTTACCCAGCCACAATCGCCATCAAGCCGGCGTGCAAACGAGTTGCCCCTGCCTGTTGACATGCCCAATACTTCGTAATCAATACTAAAATCATCCAGATCAAAAACCTGCGAAGCACAATTGCTGTTACCGTATGTGGTGATGGTTGCAGAAGGCTCAGCCGGCAGGTTGCGTACCACTGCATCTACCACGTTTAAAAAAGGGTCTAAAAGCACTACCTGTTCGCTGCCGTTTCCACCATCTGTAAAAAAGCCATCACCGGTGGTTGGTATGGGTGCGCTGGTGCAGTTGCACGCATTCCAGTTTAAATCGGCATACACCGTTCGCGAAATGTTGGCGCAAGGTGCTACTATCACATCCTGCCCGGCAATCAGGTAAAACTCGCCTGGTTGTAAAATAGTGTTGGCGGGTATGGTTACACTATAATCTCCATCGGTTAGTATGTAGCAACCAATGTTTACAGGGCCGGGACCAAAGTTCATAAGTTCCACAAATTCGGCAGTTGCGCCGCAACCATTCAAAGTCCAGGGCATGTATTCATTAATTACCACCCTGCCATAGCTTTGAGCCATGCCTTGTCCCCTTATAGTAAAAAAGATTAGGGCAAGCAGTACAAGTTTAAAGGTATGGTTTGGTTTAGTTTTCAACAGAATTCCGGATTACTGTCACAAAGTATAGTACCTAAACCCATACTTGCAAGTATTTACCCGCATGTTTTTTAAAACTAAGAGTTTTTCGCAAAAGGCTTCAGCAAATTCTCCACTGGTAAAACGTATCTTCCGCTGGTATATTTACCCTGCAAAGCCTAAACATTATAATAATAGATTTGTTTGTATGAGTGCGCAAAATCTTTCTAGGTACTGGTTATTTCAGCTAACTGGCTGGGGCTCTTTTGCGCTTATTAACCTGTTTTTTGCTTACCTGTTTAATGTTTTTCAAAAAACCGCCGAAGTAGAACCCTTTTTAGGAAGGTTGGCCGTATTTATTTTTTTAGGTGTTTTGTGCAGCCATTTCATGCGTTTTTTTATTATCAGAATTAACATATTACAA
>JBBSRB010000015.1:0-32481 GCA_038243445.1 Chitinophagales bacterium
AAGGCGTGCTGCTCGAAACAGCTCCCGTAATTGTAATGTTGGCAGAAGAACGCCTGCTGCTTGATAGAACGCTTTTGCACGATTACATTTTTGAGTGGGGCGATGATCAAAAAAGCTGTGCGATGGCTCTTGGCTACATTCCATTGTACAACCACTCGTATTTTTCAAATTGTGAGTATGAAATGGATTTTAAAAAAAACGTGATGTCTGTAAAAACAGTGCGTGCGGTGAAAAAAGGAGGGGAGTTGTTTATTAATTACAATGGCGATTGGAACAACGAGAAAAAGGTATGGTTTGAAACAGAAGTCCCCCTGTACACCGGTGGGGGAACTTAATTTTAAATTTTGTTTTTACAATTAATTTATAGCAATAAGGTGTTTCCTTTTTTTTGTCAGATGGCCTGCTAATTACGTTTCTCTTTAGTTGTCTCGCCGGCGCAGTCCGCCATTTTTTGTAAATGAAGCGTACCCTTTTTTGAAGGTTTAAAATAATATTGGTATGTGTTCAATTAGAAAACCTTTAAAAAAGGGTATGCTTTTAACGAAAGGAGCCAACAGTACAGTAAGACCGTTTATGGTAGTTACAGCTTCTAATCACAAGAAAAAAATAACTTCAAATATGGCCTGCATCAAATAAGGTTTCCTAACCTAAATCCACCAAAGGGGGACAGGAGAGTGCTTTTCTTTTCAATGCAACAGCCCTTTTATTTCCTGCAATTTTAACAACGCTTCCACTGGTGTCAGCCGGTTAATGTCTATGCCTTCCAGGCGTTCGCGAATGTCGTTAAATGTTTGGCTGTGCGCATCAAAAATACTTAGCTGCACCTTTGGTGCCGATACTCGTTTAAGGTTTTCTACGGTGCTTCCTTCCACGGCTTTGCTTTCTAAACTGTTTAAAATTTCGCCTGCACGTTGTACAAGCGCGGGCGGCATGCCCGCCATGCGTGCTACATGAATACCAAAGCTGTGAGTGCTGCCTCCGGGCGCCAATTTGCGCAAGAAAATTATCTTATTATCAATTTCTTTATTGGTTACATGAAAGTTTTTTATGCGCGGCCACTTGGTTTCCAATTCATTTAACTCATGATAATGCGTGGCAAAAAACGTTTTTGGTTGATGCGGAGATTGGTGCAGAAATTCGGCAATGCTCCAGGCAATGGAAATACCATCGTAAGTAGATGTGCCCCGCCCAATTTCATCGAGCAAAATAAGACTGCGTTCGCTGATGTTGTTTAAAATAGAAGCGGTTTCGTTCATTTCTACCATAAAGGTTGATTCTCCCGCGCTTAAATTATCTGATGCGCCAACACGCGTAAAAATCTTATCAGTCAGCGGTATAAAAGCTTCCGATGCAGGAACGAAACTGCCCATGTGAGCCATCAGTGTAATCAGCGCTGTTTGACGCAGCAAGGCTGATTTTCCGCTCATGTTTGGCCCGGTTAAAATTATAATTTGCTGGTCATTTTTGTTCAACGTCAGATCGTTGGCAACGTAAGATTGTGAAGCACCAAGCGAGCGTTCGATAACGGGATGTCGGCCGCCTTTTATTTGCAGTTCATCGCCTTCGTGCAATTGTGGTTTTTTGTAATTATAATGCAAGGCGTTTTGTGTAAAACAACAAAGGCAATCCAGTGTGGCCACAATCTGCGCATCGGTTTGAATAGACGAAATAAAGTCGTTCAGTTCGTTAATCAACCCTTCAAAAAGGGTTAGTTCAATGGCAAGTATTTTATCTTCGGCACCGGTAATTTTTTCTTCATATTCTTTTAGTTCCGGTGTAATATATCGTTCGCAATTAGCAAGCGTTTGTTTCCTCATCCATTGTGGAGGCACTTTAGGTTTGTTCAAATTGGTTACTTCCAAATAATAACCAAAAACGGCATTAAAGCCAATCTTCAAAGAAGAAATTCCGGTGGTTTCGCTTTCGCGTTGTTGCAATTGCAACAGGTATTCTTTTCCGTTCCGGGCAATGTCTCTTAAGCCGTCTAATTCTTCGCTTACAAGGCTGTTTATAAACGAGCCTTTTACTGCTAAAGCCGGAGGGCTTTCTACAATGTTTTTGCTGATTTTTTCCGAGATGTATTGGCAGGGGTTCAGCGCATCGGCAAGGCGTTTTAAGTAATGGTTTTTGCTTTGGCTGCACAGGTTTTTAATCACTTCAACTTGGCGCAATGCTTTTGCCAGTTGCAGCATTTCGCGTGGGTTTATTTTTTTTAAGGGAACTTTCGAAACCAGTCGCTCTACGTCGCCGCACTGCCGCATTGCCTGTAAAAGCTTATTTTTAAAATCTGTTTCTAAAATGAGTTGTTCTACAACATCTAGACGTTCCTCAATCTTTACTTTATCTTTTAAGGGAAAAACGATCCAGCGTTTTAGTAAACGGGCGCCCATTGGTGTAACAGTCGCATCTAACACTTTTAATAAACACGCACCTTCACCCGATGCGCTGTGTAACAGCTCGAGGTTACGTACGGTAAACCGGTCCATCCATAAATAATCCGCCTGCTGCAGCCGTTGTATGGCAGTAATGTGTTGCAGGTTCGGATGTTCGGTGTCGCGTAAATAATGAAGTACGGCACCGGCGGCAACCAATCCGTTGTTACAATCATCAACGCCAAAGCCTTTTAAGGAATGGGTATTAAAATGCTTTAAAAGCAGCTCTTGCGCATATTGTTCGGTAAAAATCCATTCATCTAACGTATAAGTGTAAAACCTGGCGCCAAATTCTTCTTTAAATTTTTTTTGATGATGTCTTTGAAAAATTACTTCTGCTGGCTTAAATCCTGATAGTAATTTGTCTGCGTATTCTTTGGTTCCTTCAGCAGTAAAAAATTCGCCGGTAGAAATATCTAAAAAAGCCAATCCATATATTTCTGCATTAAAATGCACAGCTGCTAAAAAGTTGTTGCTCGAAAGTTCCAGCAGTTTATCGTTAGTAGCCGTGCCTGGCGTAACCATTTCGGTAACGCCTCTCTTAACAAGTCCTTTTGCAGCTTTGGGGTCTTCCAACTGGTCGCAAATGGCAACGCGGTACCCTGCTTTAACAAGCTTGTGGAGGTAGGTGTCAAGCGAATGATGCGGAAAACCAGCCAGTTCGTTATCTGCAGCCGATCCGTTGTTGCGTTTGGTTAAAGTAATGCCCAACACCTGAGCGGTTATAATCGCATCGGCACCAAAGGTTTCGTAAAAATCGCCTACACGAAAAAGCAAAATAGCATCAGGGTACTTGGCCTTAATTGCCTTGTGCTGCTGCATTAGCGGGGTATCTGCAGGTTTAATTTTGCTCATGTTGTAACCGCAAAAATAACCGCCCCTACTGGTTTTGCAGCTCTTTTTTATCCACTACCTTAAGCGCCTTATTTTTGCGTTGTGAAGGAAGAAAACATTATCCGCAAACTTTCCATGGACGAACTGGGCCGCAAAACGGTTGAAGAGTTTAAGAGCTCTCAAAAATTACCCATCATTGTTATACTCGAAAATATCCGCAGCGCCTACAATGTTGGTTCTGTATTTCGTACCGCCGATGCGTTTTTATTAGAAAGCATTTTTATCTGCGGCTACACGGCCACCCCGCCGCATAAAGAAATAAGTAAAACCGCTTTGGGTGCTGATGAAAGTGTGCACTGGAAACATTTTAAAAGTATAAATGAATCTTTTGCCGAATTAAAAGAAAGGGGTTATAAATTATACGCCGTTGAACAAGCGGCCAATAGTTTGCCCTTGCAGCAAATACAATATAATGGCGAAAAAATTGCCGTCATTTTTGGCAACGAAGTAAGTGGTGTTGAACAAACCACTATTGCACAATGCGATGGTTGTATTGAAATTCCGCAACTGGGAATGAAGCATTCACTGAATGTATCGGTAGCAGCAGGTGTGGTGCTATGGGAGCTGGTTCGGAACAAATTTTCAGAACCATGATTTACAGGATGATTTGGATTAGGAGGATATTCGCTGCGGCATTATTAGTTTTTTAAAAGTGTAAATTTGTACTAATGGAAACACGAAAAAAAGAAAAAAAGATTACAAAGGTTCGCAGGCAAAAAAGCGATGTAAAAAAAGGGGTGGATACTAAAAAGTATTGCGGCGTAATTAAATTAAAAGAAGATCCTTTAGCAATACAAAAAAGATTAAGGGATGAATGGCGTTAAGTATTTGCTTGATACAAATATCATTTTATACATTCTTTCTGGGGATACTATCATTGCAGAATATCTCCATCAAAAGACATTATACACATCTGTTATCTGTGAAATAGAGTTATTGGGTTTTAAAAATCTTAATGCAACAGAGGAAAAAAGCATTAGGTTATTTTTATCTCAATTCAGAATTATTTACATAGACGATGTTATAAAAAACGAAGCGATTTCCTTACGTAAAATTTATGGACTAAAACTTCCTGATTGTATTGTAGCAGCTACTGCTATCAGTTTAAATATTCCGCTTATATCTTCTGACAAGAAATTTAAGCAAGTAAAAAATCTTCCACTGGAACTCTACGAATTATAACATGTCAACGGTAAAAAGTTATTTATCTCTTATCAAGTTTTCGCATACCATTTTTGCTATGCCTTTTGCCCTGATAGGTTTTTCCCTGGGCCTTTATTTTATAACAGGGAAGGACTCTGATTTTGGCTACGCCATTTTCCCTCCTCAATTCATGTCAGAAGAGGTCATCCGGTTGCTACTTCTCGTTATCCTCTGCATGGTTTTTGCCCGCAGTGCTGCCATGGCTTTCAACCGTTATTTAGATAGAAAATGGGATGCACTTAATCCACGCACAGCCATCCGCGAAGTACCGAGAGGAATCATCACTCCAGGAAATGCTTTGACATTTACAATTGTTTGCTGCGCTTTATTTATACTCTGTACTTTCTTTATCAACACAATTTGTTTTGCTCTTTCACCGGTTGCATTAGCTGTTGTATTAGGGTATAGTTACACCAAGCGTTTTACGCCGCTTTGCCATCTTATATTAGGCTTGGGATTATCGCTTGCACCCATTGGCGCATACCTTGCGGTAACCGGAACTTTTCACTGGCTGCCCATTTTGTTTTCGTTTGCCGTGCTTTTCTGGGTTAGCGGGTTTGATGTAATTTATGCCTTGCAGGATGAAGAATTTGATCGTTCAAATAATCTCTATTCTATTCCCGCTGCATTGGGTAAAGAAAAGGCTTTGCACATATCAGAACTATTGCACCTTGCAAGTGCTGCATGCGTAGTGGCGGCCGGAAAGTGGGGTGGTTTTGGATGGCTTTACTGGCTGGGCATTTTAGTGTTTGGCGGCTTGCTGGTATATCAACATTCAATAATTAAACCAACTGATTTGCGGCGGGTAAATGTGGCTTTTATGACGGCCAATGGAATCGCTTCTGTTGTGTTTGCGTTGTTTGTTATTGCAGATTTGTTTCTTCATTGATAGAATTAAACTTATTCAAAAAGAAATTATGAATGGTGATTATACTGTTGTGCAAATGCTCAATATAAAACCTAAAGTACAAGCGTGCTCCGGATCAGGTCCGGGGTAAACTTTGCCACAAGAGCTTAATAGTAGCTGTATTGCTTAGTACACAAATTGTATTTCCTTCACTTCGTACCTCTAACTTCGTACTTCTTATATGGCACGAATACTTTCCATAGACTACGGCGGAAAACGCACCGGTATTGCCGTTACCGATCCGTTACAAATAATTGCAACCGGGCTCTGCACCGTGGAAACTCAAAAGTTAATGCCTTTTTTAAAGGATTATTTATCTAAAGAAACCGTTGAACTGGTAATTATTGGAATGCCAACAAATTGGGACGATTCCGGCACACATGCAACCCCGCTGGTAAAAAAGTTTATAGAAGCTTTTAAAAAGATATTTCCGCTAATGCCGGTAAGAGAAGTAGATGAACGCTACACTTCAAAGCTCGCTTCGCAAGCCATGCTACAAATGGGATTAAAAAAAACAGCTCGTCGCAACAAAGCCCTGGTAGACGAAATTGCGGCTACTATAATGCTGCAGGAACACCTGCAACAATTTTAGACTTTTGATTAACGGTTGCAGATTTTGTTCCGCTTAACTTTGCAGCCAATTATAAATCTATAATCATCAAATTCAAAATGGAATGATTTTACCCATAGTTGCTTATGGACATCCGGTTTTGCGCAAAATTGCCCGGGATATTACGCCTGATTATCCCGGATTGGAAAAATTAATTGCCGACATGTGGGAAACCATGTACGCATCTAACGGAGTTGGGCTTGCTGCGCCCCAGGTTGCAAGGGATATTCGATTGTTTGTAATGGACAGTGCGCAGATTTTTACGAACATGGATGATGAAGACCGTGACCAGGAAAGCTACCCCGACGACCCCGGAACAAAGCAGGTTTTTATTAACGCCCATATTGTAGAAGAAGGCGGCGATGATTGGGCCTATAACGAAGGTTGTTTAAGTATTCCTAAAATCAGGGAAGATGTGGCGCGGGCAGAGGAAGTAACGCTCCGTTTTGTGGATGAAAACTTTGTAGAACATACCCGCACATACAACGGAATCACTGGTCGCGTCATCTTACACGAGTACGATCATATTGATGGTAAACTATTTATAGACCATCTTTCTCCACTTAAGCGGAAATTGTTGAAAAGAAAACTCGATAACATTTCAAAAGGCGAAATAAAAGTGGATTATAAAATGTCGTTTCCAAAAAAATGAAAAATCTTATCTGGCTGGTATTCTTTTCTTTTTTATCGGTAACATCTTTTGCGCAGGAAGATACATCTGACGTAGAAGCAGTGCGCCGCACCGTGCAGTTAAGTGAAGTAATTGTACGAAGCGATTTAAATGTACCCCGGTTTTTACAACGTGTAAAAAACGACAGCAGCTACTACAAAGCCTTTAAAAACCTTCATGTTTTAAACTACAGCGCACTCAACTTTATTCAAATGCGGGATAAAAAAGGAGGCGTAAAGGCAACGTTAAACAGCAAAACAAAACAAATTGTAAACGCGGGGTGCCGCACAATGGAGGTGCTGGAAGAAAAAGCCTCCGGCAACTTTTACGATAAAAACCGCGAGCTGAATTATTATACCGCCGAATTGTATGCAGCTTTCTTTTTTACGAGGGGAAAAGTGTGCGGCGAGAACAATATTGTAGCCGGAGCCGAACACAACGTAAAGGGTAAAAAAGGTCTTCAAAAAAATAAAGAACAACTGAAATTATTGTTTTTTAATCCAGGTAAAAAAATTCCGGGTATCCCTTTTATTGGTGATAAGCTTGATGTTTTTGATAAAGACGTGGCGCAGTATTACGATTTTTCTATTGATACGGCCGATTTGTACGGACAACCAACGTATGTGTTTGGAATAAAACAAAAAAGCGGGCTCACTTCGTCGCAGCGCGGTCAAATTGTTTTCGACAACATTACCACCTGGTTTAACCAAAAAACAATGGATATTGTAGCCCGCAACTACGATTTAAGCTACAACGCCGGTGTGTACGATTTTGATGTGCACATGGAAGTTCAAATGCAAAACGTGGGCAACCTTTTAGTGCCGCATGTGCTGCGCTACAGTGGCAATTGGTTTCTCTTTTCTAAAAAACGTGAGCGGGGCGTGTTTACAGCAACTTTGTATGATTTTAAAAGGAATTAATAATTTAAAATCAAAAATTAAAATTTGGGTTCACCCTTTTAAATTTAATAGTAGTAGTTAAGGTGTAAATTATGATTCCAGCTACCACTCCAATATGAATCTTTTGTTGCGTCGCACTCTTGTACGTCCAGTTCATTATTGACCATAACGCACGGTTCTTTATACTTAATTTATACCTAACAGATAAGGTATTGATTTTTAATTAGTAATTCTTAATTTCTCCTCTCAATCCTGCTCGTGATTTTTAGGTTTAATATACGTTCGCCACTTTTCAATAACCGCCGATATGTCTGCTGGTATGTCGGTATCAAATTGCATTTCTTTTCCGGTGGTTGGGTGTGTAAACCCTAAAGTTTTTGCATGCAACGCCTGGCGCGGGCAAAGGACAAAACAATTTTCTACAAACTGTTTGTATTTGGTATAAACCGTTCCTTTTACAATGCGGTCGCCGCCATAAACATTGTCGTTAAAAAGCGGATGTCCAATATGCTTCATGTGCACCCTTATTTGATGCGTTCGCCCTGTTTCCAAAACGCATTTAATCCAGGATACATAATTAAAACGCTCCAGCACGGCGTAATGGGTAGTTGCATCTTTGCCAAGTTCTCCTTCGGGGTACGCTTCAAATAACTTGCGTAATCGTTGGTGCCTGCCAATGTGTGCTTTAACTGTTCCGCTCTCATTTTCTACATCGCCCCAAACAAGGGCCCGGTATTCGCGCTTTACGGTATGATCGAAAAACTGTTTGGCAAGATGCCGCATAGCGCTATCGTTTTTTGCAAGCACAAGTAAGCCGCTTGTGTTTTTATCTATACGATGAACTAGGCCAAAACGAGGGAGCGTTTCTTCGGAAAGAGCAGGATTTTTTTGTTGTAAATAATAAGCCACTCCGTTTATTAATGTGCCTGAGTAATTTCCTTTTCCCGGGTGCACAACCATTCCTGCAGGCTTGTTTAAAATCATCAGGTCATTGTCTTCATAAACAATGTTTAAATCTAATTTCTCTGGAACAATTTCGGTACTCTCGGGCGCCTTATCAGAGTAAATAACAATGGCATCCAGCGGACGAATTTTGTAATTGGGCTTTACTTCTTTTCCGTTTACCAACACCAGTCCGGTGTTAATAGCCTGCTGCAGTTTAT
The DNA here is from genome assembly GCA_038243445.1 of Chitinophagales bacterium. GTDB lineage: Bacteria > Bacteroidota > Bacteroidia > Chitinophagales > Chitinophagaceae > Flavisolibacter. Next base: position 8,779 of record JBBSRB010000015.1, read on the forward strand.
TTCGGGTAGCACCTTCTATTTTTGCAAATAAAAATTTGTCTATTCGACAAGGTTCCTGGCCTTTATCAATGGTAAACTGAAATCGTTGGTACAATTCTTCGGAGGTCTCCAGCGCTTCATCGTGCGTTTCTTCAGAAAGTTCGTTGTCCATTGCTGCAAAAATAGCACGTGCAAAGGGTGTAATTTTGAAGTTCTTTTATGAATAACAAGAGTGTAGTGTTTGCAGATCTGGCAAACATGAATTATAAACAAGCCTGGGAATACCAGGAGCGTTTGCTTCAACAGAACGTTGTTATTAAAGCGGCAGCGCGCAGCCTTGAACCTCCAACCTCGGGAGATCAAACACCAACTACCAACTACCTTTTGTTTGTAGAACATCCACCCGTTTATACGCTGGGAAAAAGTGGTAAAATGGAGCATGTGCTTATAAGCCAACCCGAACGTGCCGAAAAGGGTATAGAATTCTTTCAAATAAACCGTGGCGGCGATATTACTTTTCATGGACCGGGCCAATTAGTTGGATACCCTATTTTAGATCTTGAAAAATTTTATACCGATATCGGACGATATTTAAGAGAACTTGAAGAAGTAATTATGCTTACGTTGCAGCACTTTGGCATCAGGGGTGAACGATCGGCCGGCGAAACAGGCGTGTGGATTGATGCTGAAAAAAAAGGGGCGGAACGAAAGATTTGCGCTATGGGCGTGCGTTGCAGCCGTTGGATTACCATGCACGGTTTTGCGTTAAACGTATCTACCGATTTAAACTATTTCAACTACATTATTCCCTGCGGTATTCAAAACAAAAAAGTAACTTCTATTAAACAGGAATTAGGAACCGAAGTGTCGATGACGGAAGTAAAGGAAGTGCTGAAAAATGCCTTTGAAAAAGTGTTTGGCGTGCACCTGGAAAACCTTTAAAAAAGGGCCCCTTTTTTAAAGGTTTTCTTTTTTATTCAACTGGCGTTTGAAATCAAAACTTAAAAGTCTTTTGCAATATAAAACTTATGCTTTTCCAAAAGTTTTTCACCATCGTACAGTTCAAATAAAAACCAGCCCGCATGCGAAAAGTTCGCTTTGTCTAATGTTAGCGAGCTTTCTTTAAGGTCTTTCAAAGTAAATAAAGCGCTACCGTCTTCTTCAAAAAACTTTACGTTGTATTTTCTTTCGGCTGCACCGGGTAAGTTCAATTGCAGGTAGCCGGTTCTGTTTGTGTATACATAAAAAGAGGGAACAAACGAACGAAGCGCGGAGTTTGGAAAAGGCTGTACAGCCACTTGCTGAGACTGTTTATCAGAAGCTCTTGCATCGGAGAAAAGGGAATCCACTACAGGTTTTTTGGCAATTGTAAAATAAAAAGCGCCGCCTTCCATTGCATAAAACAGACGGTAAAACATGTGGTCGTTTGGTGCTTTTGTGTCGGCAAACCCATTTTGCACAGCTTTTGGATCGGCTACGGTTAATATGGTTTTGTAATTGTTTAAACTATCAAACGAACGCTGCACGCTTATTTGGCGGATAGCCGGAAACTGATTGACCCAGCCAATAATAACACGGTTGTTGCCTGCGTTCCGAACCGAAAAATTAGGCAATGTATCCTGCGCCTTTAAAGACGATTGAATACAAAACAATAAAATTAAAAAGCTGACTGCTTGTTTCATAACCACAGGATTAAAGCGTTAATGAAAGACGTGCAAATATAGCCGTGTGAATTAAAAACCGGTAAAGATTAACGTTCCCTTCTTTAGCGAACGGTTGCCTTGTAGGCCGCCACTATGCACCGCCAAAATGGAGCTTCCTTTTTTAAAATAATTCATCTCAATTAAATTATTTAATCCAAAAAATAGCTTTGCGGTATAAACAAAGTCTGTTGGAATGCCGGTTAGCTGGTACCATCGGTTCATAAATTGGATAAGTTCCGGTGTGTATTTTGCATACCCGCCAAAATGGTATTGATGAAAAATCGTGAATTGGTTTTGCAAACGGTTGGGTAAAAGATCATTAATTTCTGGTTGCAAGGCGTTGTTATTTTTGAATGACGAAATGCCCAACACCTTTTGGTGGGGAAGCGAAGCGGTTACCAATCCGGCCAAAGTAGTTCCAGTGCCAACTGCTACGGCAATATGCGTGTAGGCTGTCCCTTCAACACTGTCTAAAAGGTTTGCTGCGCCCCATTTTCCTGCTTCTCCGTAACCTCCTTCGTTAATTACAAGAGTTTCTTTTTCGTCAAAGTATTGCCTGACTTCAATTGGGATTATCTTGCTTTTGTAGTCTTCTCTCGAAACATAAAACAAGTGCATGCCAAACACTTGCGCATCTTGTAATGTAGGCGAAAGCGCTGCCGGCTTTTCACCACGGATAATTCCCACAGAAATAAAATTATGTTGTTGGGCAAGCGCCGCTGTTGCAATCATATGATTTGAAAAAGCCCCGCCAAAAGTTAACAGTACCCTTTTACCGGTGTTTTTTGCCGCCTTTAAGTAGTGATTTAATTTATACCATTTATTACCCGAAATAATGGGGTGCACCAAATCGGCACGAAGTACGCTAACGGCAACTTGTTGGTGCTGGTACAGATTTTTAAGCTTATCTATTTTTAAATTATGTGGGGTAAAACTCATTTTATGGCAGCGGCTGCGAATTTATCTAATTTCGCAGCCAATAAACAGTACAATATATGAAACCAACATTAGTGATTATGGCAGCGGGTATGGCTTCGCGTTACGGCAGCATGAAGCAGATTCAGGAGTTTGGGCCAGGTGGCGAAACCATTATGGATTATTCTATTTACGATGCTATTAGGGCCGGATTTAAAAAAGTAGTGTTTATTATAAGAAAAGATTTTGCCGAAAGTTTTAAGGAGATTTTTGAACCGAAATTGAACGGAAAGATAGAAACAGAATATGTGTACCAGGAATTGGATGCTTACCTTGGCAACCATAAAGTGCCTGCCGACCGCAAAAAACCCTGGGGTACTTCGCATGCTATTTTGTGTGCAAAAGATGCTGTTAGCGCACCTTTTGCTGTTATTAATGCAGATGATTTTTATGGCAGTGATGGTTTTGTGAAAGCGCATCAATTTTTAACGTCGGAGTGTGCCGAAGACGTGTACGCACTGGTTGGTTATCAGTTGGCAAAAACACTTTCTGGAAACGGTTCTGTGAGCAGAGGCGTTTGCGAAGTAGATGAAAATAAAAACTTAATTGCCATTAACGAGCGGTTGAAATTATACCGAAAAGACGGAAAGATTGTTTATGAGGATGTTGATGGAAGCTTGCACGATGTGCCCGAAGAGGCAAAAGCATCAATGAACTTTTGGTGTTTTCACCCATCCTTATTCAATTTTTTGGAAGAAGAGTTTAAAATATTTTTAGATAACCAAGGCACCGAATTAAAGTCGGAGTTTTTGATACCGCTAACTGCCGACCGGTTTATGAAAACAGGAAGGGGCGTTTTAAAAGTGTTGCCTACCGATGCGCAATGGTTTGGCGTTACTTATAAAGAAGATGCTCCGGTGGTTACCCAAAAAATTAAAGAACTGGTGGAAAAGGGTAGCTATCCTGCCAAACTTTGGTAAACCTGCTTTTGAGCCCGCTTCTTAATTGTAAGCGGGTTTTTTGTAAAAACAGGAAAAAGCTTTTTGCGCCCCAACATTTCTAAACGGTAAAAACATGCTCAAAAGGGGTCAATAGAAAACCAAAAGGATAATAATAAGACCAATTTTTTACAGCGAACTTTTCGTTTCTCCTGGTGCCTTTTTCAAAAAAATCAAAGAACTTTTTTAGACGCTTGCCAAGACAAGATAGAAAAATTTCCTGCTTATTATTTACAGAACACTATCGATAGCGGGGGCATTACCTTGCGCCAGGGTTGGGGAACAGATAGAAAATAAATATGTTAGTTTCTTAATAATATGCGATTTTTAAATTACTTTCTGGTTTCACATATTCTCTGATTAAAACACTGCCACAATTATTTCCAGTATAACCAACAGATGTGGGTTCTCCATCTACTCCTAACGATTGGTAATAAAAAAATTTTGTAGTGTCTAGCTGGTTTTTAATAGGCTTCGCATATGTATTGGCAATTTTCCATTTATAAACTGAAGAATCATTCCAACATACCAATATGGCATCACCTAATCGATCCACCTTTGAGATATCTAACAGTAGATAACCCTTTTTAGGTATTTTATTATGTTTACCATCCATGACATACCTTTTATTCACTTTTGTAATTATTGTAATAACTTGAGATCCGTCGATTGGAGAAATTTCAACATGCTTCCACTTTTCATTTTTATAACAAGAACTCGAAAATAAACTCAAGACAATTAGGGGTATAAAATTTACCAACCAGTAATTTCTCATCATTTTAAATTATTGTACAGTTACTAATATTTAGGACCGACAATCCATCGATTAGCAGCCTCTCTTCTTATTCTGTCTTCAATTCTTAATGCTGAACCCAAATTGAGGCTTATCTGTTGGGCTTTAGCACTAACTGGAGGTTCTTTTCCACCTTGTAATTCATTAAATTTTATTTTAGCAATCCAGTGCGGTATACCTGCCCTTGCAGCTACTATTCCTGCTGCCACATTTCCAAAATCTCTGGCAGATGCCATTTTACCGTCAGAGGTCATGCTTTCTCTGGTTCTATGAATCAAAGCTTCAGCTCCAGTAGCTTTTTTATCTAACCCTCTAGATTTAAAATCATAGTGTTCATTCAATTCTGCATTGTCTTTATAATGAAACATGCTAGGATTAGCCTCTATAATTTCTTTATTAATAAAATCCTGACCTTCTGAAGATTTTGTATCAATTATGGCTCCAACTACAGCCTCGTTGTGTTCATTTACAAAAGAATGGGTAGTTAGTGATTGCCCCACTTTCTTTCCGTTTTCTAGGACTACATCTTTCTTACCATCATCAACCCATGCTTTTACCTTATATGAACCATCTTCCATCTTACTAACAATTGTCGTTTAGCCACTTCTTCCATCAGGATCAATAAATATTAATGGGTTGTTTCAAACATAAACATAAGGACTTGTTCCAACGTTCTCGTTTAATTCAGATAACGGATCAACAGTATGCCATCTACCTATTTGGGGATCGTAATTTCTTGCACCAAAATCATAAGTCTTCAGACCCGAACCATCAGAGAACTCTTGATTGTTTAGTTCCTTCCCATTGAACTTGTATTTGTTTTTGAGAGTACCTGCGGCTTTATTTAAGATGCCTTACATCGTGAGCCCGAATGTACAAGAGTGCGACGCAACCAATGTTGATAGTAGCAATAGGGCCGGCTTAAAAAAATAAAGCAAAGTTTAAAAAACGCTCGGGCGCCTTTTTAAAGGAGTTTTTAAGCAACCCTTTTTTGGGTGTTTACTTTAACTATGGAAACGAATTAGTTTACTTTAACCCTGTATACAAAATCGCTGATCTTTTTTACCTGTTGCGTTTTATCAAGGCCTTTTACAGATGATGTAGAAGGCAATTTAATGCGTTGAAAAGAAGTATCTTTTTGCAATTGTGCCAATGCTTTATAAATATATTTTGATTGGGTGGCAAACACCACACCTTCGGCACTAATTTGTTTTGCGCTAAGTATGCCCACCACTTCGCCGCGGTTATTTAAAATAGGTCCGCCGCTGTTTCCTGGGTTTGCTGCAATAGCTATTTGGCAGGTAAGCGTATCTCCATTAAAGCCTGTTTTTGCAGCAAGGTAACCTTCGCCATAAACAATTTCATTTCGCGGAAAACCTAAGGTGTAAATAGGTTCGGCAATTTCCGCCGAAGTTTTTTTAATGCTGTACGGAATAGAAACGGGCGCTTTAAAAGATGTATCGGTAATTTTTAAAATAGTAAGGTCTCTCAGCGCATCGGTGTACACAACTTGTGCAGCCAAATCTTGCCCTTTACTGTTTTGAACAGCAATGTGCTGCGCATTGCGTACAACGTGTGCATTGGTAACCAGGTAACCAGCTACGTCAATTAAAAAAGACGTACCACCGGTTTTATAAACAATGGGCGCCGTAGTTACGTTGATATTTTGTTTGATATTATCTATCTCGCGTTTTTGTTGCTGATTTTGATTTTTAATGGCTTTTATCTCGCCATTTAGGAGAGCAATATCATTTTTTTGGCTTGTGGGTGTAACACTTGAAACAAGCATGCTGATAGCAAGCGCCGTAATGCCGGCAATAGAAGCCGCAATGGAAGCTGTGCGTTTATGGCGGTTATACAGGTAAACAATCTTTGCTTTTCCTTGCAGCCTTGTAGATTGAATGGCGCCTTTTTCCGCCAGATGTAAATGCGTATCGGCAAGCAGCGATTTATACTTTTTTGTTTGATCGTAGCGATTCATTTGCTGCATAAAAAAAGTATGCTCCACTACAAGCTGATCAATTTCTGAACTGCTTTTGCGCAGGTTTTCAAAGTACACGCGTTCATCCGGCGTCATCTGGCCGGTAATATAACGTTCAACCGCTTCTAAAATCTTTACATCATCCATTACAGCTCCGTTTTATATTGTAAGAAAAATGCCTTCTTCAATCGCATCAGGCATTTATATTTTTGATTTTTAGCATTGTCGGAATTGGTATAGCCAAACGAAAGAGCAATTTCCTGCATGTTTCGTTTTTGCAGGTAAAACGCTTCCAAAAGGCTCTTGCAAGGTTCGCCGAGGCTGCCCATTGCCTTTTCCATAAGTTCAAATTCCTGGTCTTTCTGGTCGTGATCTTCAAGGTCTTCTTCAACTGATATGCTTTCTTCCTGTACATCGTTAATTGTAAAACGATTTTGATAAAGCAGTTTTTTAAGCCAAAGCCTTCGGCAAACAGAATACAAATAAGTTTTTATCAGGCAGTTCAGTTCAAAAGAACCAGATTTGGCTTTTTCGTACAACACCACCATTGCTTCCTGAAATATATCTTTAGCATCGTCGGCCGAGCCATTATTGTTTACCACCAGCGATTGAATTGCATTGAAGTTTTCTTTATAAATAATTTCAATTGCCTTTCTGTCGCTCCTGGCCAGACCCTCTAACAAAGCTTTTTCTGTGTTTGCTTCCTTCAATGGTTCGTTTTTAATACAAAGATTGAAAAATAGTAACCCTTCTACTTCGTTAATAAATATTTTTTCAAAGTTGGGTTACCTTTTTTTGGTTTGGGCATTAAACCTTACGCAAAGGCAAATTATGAAAAAAGGAGTGGCTATTGTTTGCTTGGTGTTTGTGGCAACAGCCTGCGCCAACGAAGGATCGGACACTGACAGAAAACTGGACTCGCTGGAGCTGAAAATTGACACTACTTTAGACAAAGCCGCCGATTCTATAAAAGCAAAAGCGCTTGACTTAAAAGAAAAGATAAAAGAAGAATGGAACGACGCGAAAGATTCGAGCCATAAAAAAGACACTGTTACCTATTAAATATATGTCCCGGTTAAAAAAGTTTTAAAACAAACAAAACAAAAATCAAATGAAAAAGTTCTTAGCAATTGCCCTTATCTCTGGTTCTTTAGTGGCTTGTAACAATGATGCTACAAGTACTGAAAACAAAAAAGATTCTATCGAAAACATGACCGATTCTATGCAGAATAGAGTTGAAAACAGAGCTGACTCAACTATAGATGCCATGGAAAACATGTCTGACTCTGCAAAGCAGGCAGTAGAAAACGTTGATGACAGAATGGATTCTTTAAAGAAGAATTAATTTAATCAAAACAACAAAATAATAATTAAATGAAAAAGTTTTTAGCAATTGCCCTTATAGCAGGTTCGTTAGTAGCATGTAACAACGATGGTACTAGCACTACATCTACCGACAGCACCAACACTATTATCACTACCGACAGCAGTATGATGATGCCAGTAGATACTACTATGATGGGTACCGACACAACTATGACCACTACTATGTCTACTGATTCTATTCAGAAGTAAGTAAAAAAGTTCGGTTTGACCTGCTGCCGGTCATAACTGTACATCAACAATAGTTAAGAGTTTATATGGCAAGCAATCGTTAGAAAGCCGCCTTGTTCCCAAGGCGGCTTTATTATTTAATCATCTTCCGCAAAGTAGTTTCAGAGTGCGCATCTCTATATAAAAAGAGTCAAAAAAGGGGTCCTTATTCGCTTCTTTCTCCTGCTGGTTTAGGGTAAAGCAATTGTCAAATCATTTAAACGATTGTTTTTATCTGTAATTACCTTTGCAAAAATTAAGATTTCATGAGCATGTTCGCCGATTTGGGTTTAAATGAGAAGTTAGTAAAAGCCGTTGAAGATTTAGGTTACACAGAACCCACAACCATTCAGGAAAAAGCAATACCCGTTTTAGTATCGGGAACAAAAGATTTGATTGGGCTTGCCCAAACAGGCACCGGAAAAACAGCCGCCTTCGGTTTACCAATGCTGCATTTAATAGATGCGGCCAAAAAATTTCCGCAGGCGTTAATTGTTTGTCCTACCAGGGAGTTGTGTTTGCAGATAGAAAAAGAAATGATTCTTTTTAAAAAATATTTGCCGGCTGTAAACGTGGTTGCCGTTTACGGAGGCGCTTCAATTTCCATGCAAATGCGCGATATTAAAAGAGGCGTTCAAATAGTAGTAGCCACGCCCGGCCGGTTAATTGATTTGATAGAACGCAAAGCCATCGATCTAAGCAAAATAAAATATGTGGTGTTAGATGAAGCCGATGAAATGTTGAACATGGGTTTCCAGGAAGACATTGAGGCTATTTTACAAAACACGCCCGAAAGGGATAGCACGTGGTTATTCAGTGCCACTATGCCTGCTGCTATTAGAAATGTTAGTAAGCGTTATATGAAAGCGCCCATGGAAATTACCGTGGGTAAAATGAACACCGCCAATAAAAATATCGATCATCAGTATTTTGTAACGCCGGCGCACAGCCGTTACGAAACTTTAAAAAGGCTTATTGATTTTAATCCCGGCATTTACGGCATTATTTTCACCCGAACCAAATTAGATGCGCAGGAAGTAGCGGAAAAATTAACCCGCGAAGGCTATGATATTGATGCATTGCACGGCGATTTAACGCAGCAGCAACGCACCAAAGTAATGGACGAATTCAGGAATAAAACATTACAGCTGTTAATAGCTACCGATGTGGCCGCACGCGGGATTGATGTAGTGGGTATAACACATGTTATTAATTACGAGTTGCCCGATGATATGGAAGTTTATACACACCGGAGCGGCCGAACCGGGCGCGCGGGCAACACAGGCATCTGTATGTCTATTGTGCATAGCCGCGAAGTAGGGCGCCTTCGGCAGATTGAAAGAATGGTGCAGGCGCCTTTTCATAAATTAGAAATACCAACAGGTAAGGATGTTTGCCGCAAACAGTTTTTTTATTTTATGGATAAACTGCTGAATGCCGATATCAGTCATGGCGATTACGAAACCTATTTACCCATGTTGCAGGAGCGTTTTGCCGAGGTTACTAAAGAAGAGGTTTTACAGCGCGTAGCTGCCTTAGAGTTTGACCGCTTTTTAAAATATTACGAAAACTCCGAAGACCTGAACGTGCGCGAAAGAGCAAGAGAAGACCGCGGCCGGCAATCAGATAGTCGTGGCGATCGGCGCGAAAGAGGCGATGATAAAAATAGAGATTTCAGAAGCCGCGAATCGTCGGGTAATGGCAGCACTACAAGACTTTTTGTAAACCTGGGTACAAAAGATGGGTTTTATAAAGCAAGCTTTTTACAATTTATTTTAGATTTGAGCGATTTGAGTAAAGACGTTCTGGGTAAAATAGATATGAAGGAAATGAACAGTTGGGTTGAAGTAGAAGCTAAATCTGCGGGCAAAATGATGGAAGCCATTGATGGTAAAAAATTTAAAGGCCGCCGCATTCGTATGAACGAGGCGGATTCGGTTCGCAGATAATTTTTTTTCTAAAAATCGTGATACCCGGTTATATTTGATGTAGCAAATGACAATTACAAAAGCATATCGTTGGTTTAGCTTTACATTTTATTATCAAATAAAACCGGGATTCTTTTGTTTAAACAGTACTGAAATAATCTAATTAAACATAATCAAGAAAAAAAATCCCGGCACCTAAAAGCGCCGGGATTTTTTGTTTTTAATCATGAAAATAGCCATACAGGGGTTTGAAGGAAGTTTTCACCAGGCAGCAGCAGAGCAATTTTTTGGTGCTGGTGTACAGGTAATAACCTGCGCCACTTTTGCCGAAGTGGTAGCCATTGCTGCCGATAGCAAGGCAAGCGACGGCGGCGTAATGGCTATTGAAAACTCCATTGCAGGAAGCATATTGCCCAACTACAGTTTGCTGCAAAAAAGCACTTTAGCTATAACAGGCGAGGTGTATTTAAAAATTGATCAACATTTGCTGGTAAATGCCGGAGTGGAACTGAACGATATTCATGAAGTGCATTCTCACCCAATGGCTTTGCTGCAATGCAGCCAGTATCTTAGTAAAAAGGGGTGGAAGTTGGTAGAAACTGCCGACACGGCTTTAAGTGCAAAATACATCCATCAAACCGGGAGCAAAACCATTGCGGCAGTTGCCGGATCTGGCGCTGCAAAACTGTATAATCTGCACCCGTTAGCTCAAAAAATACAAGATCAAAAAATGAATTATACGCGTTTTTTAGTGTTGCAGTCAGCAAAAACGCAGTTGCCTGTTAATGGCGCTAACAAAGCCTCCTTAATTTTTGAAACCGATCATTCGAAAGGAAGTTTAGTAAAAGTGCTGTCAGTTATTGCTAAAGATGGAATTAACTTAAGCAAATTGCAAAGCGTTCCCATACCCACTGCTAAATTCAGATATAGCTTTCATGCCGATATGGAATTTGACGCTACGAGCCAGCTTGAAAAAGCTTTAAAAAAGATGGAGTTAGTAACAAGAAAGTTGCGGGTTTATGGCATTTATAAAAGAGGAAAAACTGTTTAAAAAAGCACTATGCAAACAGCAAAACGATTAGAAGGTATTGGTGAATATTACTTCTCTCAAAAACTACGAGAAATTGAAGCGCTGAACAGCGGGGGCAAAAACATTATTAATTTAGGAATAGGCAACCCCGATCTGCCGCCGCATGCTACTGTAATTGCTGCGTTAAAAGAACAAAGCGAAAAGGAAAATGTGCATGGCTATCAAAGCTATAGAGGTGCTCCTGCGCTACGCGAGGCAATTAGTAAATGGTATAAAAAATGGTATGCTGTAGAACTGGCTCCCGAAACTGAAGTGCTTCCCTTGCTGGGTTCTAAAGAAGGCATTTTGCATGTATGTATGACCTATTTAAGCCCTGGTGATGAAGCCCTGATTCCAAACCCCGGCTATCCAACCTACCGTAGCTCCGTTGCTTTAGCAGATGGTAAACCAGTTGAGTATAAATTAAGTGAAGATGAAAACTGGATGCCCGATTTTACAGAGCTGGAAAGTCAAAATTTATCAAATGTAAAATTGATGTGGGTTAACTATCCGCACATGCCAACGGGGCAATTGCCAACAGAAAACCTTTTTAAAAGGCTTATTGAATTTGGTAAAAAGCACAACATTTTAATCTGTCACGATAATCCGTATAGCTTTATTTTAAACGAGGTGCCCCAAAGTTTACTGGCAGTTGAAGGCGCCAAAGAAACAGCTATTGAACTAAATTCTTTAAGTAAATCGCACAACATGGCGGGATGGCGTGTAGGCATGCTTTGTGGTGCAGCCGAACGCATTAACGACGTGTTGCGGTATAAAAGCAATGGAGATAGCGGCATGTTTTTGCCTGTGCAACTTGCTGCTGTAAAAGCCCTTTCGCTGGGGCAAGACTGGCACCGCCAAACGAACGATATTTATTTTAAACGACGTGAAAGCGTATTTGAAATTTTAGAGCTTTTGAACTGTTGTTTTGAAAAAAAACAAGCCGGTTTATTTGTTTGGGCAAAAGTTCCAGGTACATATAAATCTGGTTTTGAGTTAAGTGATGAAGTTCTAAAAAGGGCAGGCGTATTTATTACTCCGGGTGGCATTTTTGGTTCGGAAGGCAATGGCTATGTGCGCATTAGTTTATGTAGTTCGGAGCAAACGCTGAACGAAGTTAAAGAGCGAATAGTAAAATTTTTTCTATGATTGTGACTGTTATAGGCACTGGCTTAATTGGCGGATCGATGGCGCTTTTAGCAAAGCAAACAGGTTTTGCCCAAAAAGTTATTGGTGTTGAGTCAAATCCAAAACATGCAAAAAAGGCTCTTGAGTTAACATTGGTAGATGAAATTCTGGATTTGGAAACAGCCGTAAACCAAGCGCAATTTATAGTGCTGGCTGTGCCGGTAAATGTAGCAGAAGGCTTGTTGCCTATTATTTTAAGCAAGGTAGAAAACCAGGTAGTGATGGATGTTGGTTCTATTAAACAACAACTTATTGAAGGCACAAAAAACCTTTCAAAAAGGGGTCGGTTTGTAGCTACGCATCCAATGTGGGGCACCGAATACAGCGGTCCGGAAGCCGCATCTTTAGAGGCTTTTAGCAATAAAGCGGTGGTTATTTGCAACAGCGAAAGCTGCGATGCCGATGCTTTAAAAATGGTGGAAGAATTTTATAGCCTGTTGCAAATGCATCTTATTTATATGAACGGGTCCGAGCACGATGTACACGTAGCCTACATCAGCCATATTTCGCACATCACATCGTTTGCATTAGCTAACACAGTGCTTGAGAAAGAGCGGGAGGAAAGCGCCATTTTTAACCTGGCAAGTGGTGGTTTTGAAAGCACGGTTAGGCTGGCCAAAAGCAACCCCGAAATGTGGCTGCCCATTTTCATGCAAAACAGAAACAATGTGCTGGATGTTTTAAATGAACACATCAGCCAGTTGCGCAAGTTTAAGTCTTGTTTGGAAAAAGAGAATTACGATTATTTAAAAGAACTTATTGAAAAAGCAAATACTATCAAACGAATTATTAAATAAATAGTTAGCAGAGGACAAATTAATTGACAGATGGCGGTTGATAGTTGACGGTCTTTATGCATTGGAGTTATTATGTTAACAATGGCAGTCACAACATTAAAAGTCAATAACGCATTTTAATTTAGAAATAAGTCAACTAACAAACTCTAAAATCTCAAAAAAATCTACCATGCAAATAACAGAACAATCAGCAAAAGAATCATTGCAAAAAGCGTGGGGCAAACGTCCGCTCATTATTTCCGGACCCTGCAGCGCTGAAACCGAAGAACAGGTTATGCAAACGGCAATACGCTTAGCCCAAACAGGCAAAATAGATATGTTGCGGGCCGGCATTTGGAAACCTCGTACACGCCCTGGAAGCTTTGAAGGAATTGGAACAAAAGGGTTGCCCTGGCTTCAAAGCGCAAGAAAGGAGACAGGGCTGCCGGTTGCAGTAGAAGTGGCTACAGCCAAGCAGGTAGAAGACGCACTGCATTTTGATGTGGACGTGTTGTGGCTTGGCGCCCGCACAACCGTAAACCCCTTTAGTGTACAGGAAATTGCCGATGCTTTGCGTGGTGTAGATGTGCCGGTGCTAATTAAAAACCCCATCAACCCCGATTTGGAATTGTGGATTGGTGCCGTGGAAAGGGTAGCAAAAGCAGGAGTTCAGAAATTGGGTTTAATTCACCGCGGCTTTTCGGCGTATGGCAACACCGAATACCGCAATGCGCCCATGTGGCACCTTGCTATTGAAATGAAGCGCCGTAACCCCAACATGCTTTTGATTAACGATCCATCGCATATTTGCGGACGCAGAGATATTTTATTGGAAGTAGCTCAAAAGGCTATTGACCTTGATTATGATGGCTTAATAATCGAAACTCATATTGAACCCGATAAAGCCTGGAGCGATGCTAAACAGCAAATTACACCCGAAGAATTGGCCCAAATGCTGGACGAAATTATCTGGCGAAAAGAAGATATTGATTCGGTGGAATTGCACCTTGCTTTAGAAAAATTGCGTCAGCAGATCAATCATTTAGACGATGAATTAATGCACCTGCTTGGAGAACGAATGAAAGTGGCCGATAAAATTGCCCATTATAAAAAAGAAAACAACATCACTATTTTACAAACAAAAAGATGGAATGAAATATTAGACCGTGCCTGCAAAAAAGGAGAAAAATTTAGCTTGAGCCGCGAGTTTATAACCAAATATTTTGATGCGGTACACATGGAAAGCATTAACCATCAGAACAAAGTATTTAACAGCTAAAGCAGGAGGCTTTTTTAAAGGTTTTTTCACTTGCAAAGTGCAGTTACACTAAGCTGAGTGGCTTTTTAAAAAGCAACCTTTAACGCCGTATATTCTTCTTTTCAGTTGATGAAAAAAACTTGTCTTAGCTAATTGTGCTATTGTTAATTCTGATAATCGCTTCTAGTACCTAAATTAATTAGATGATGCGAAATGCGGAAAGGCATTAAAGCAAAATATTTTTATATCACCTAAACCTTTATATCAAATTATAGTTTAACAGACGGCAACAGACCAAAAAAACATTCAAAAAAGGGTGCAATTCAATTGACTTAAGCACGGCTAATAGTCGTCTGATTTTAAAAGTACACATCAGACACGCCAAAGTTTATTGTCGTGAAATTACTTTTTTACAAAGAAGCGATTTATTTTGTGCTTGTTGCAGGGCAAATTTGTTCGTCTGCAGCCGTAAATTATGTTGTATGATTATTAGGAAATCCTTGTTACCGTATGGCTGTAGTACTGTTCAAAAAAGATGGATATGAATTGATCAATTAACGCCTATGAAATTAATCTGTGTCCTTTCTTTTATCTTTTTTTATGGTTCAGGAGCCTTTTGCCAAACATCTTCTGAAATGGCAGATGACGAGCAAAATAAACAAACGGGAAAAGGAGTAAAGCTTAAAACATTGTACGGCACTGCAAGTTATTATGCCGATAAGTTTGAAGGACGCGAGACTGCCACAGGCGACACATACAGCCATACAGAATTAACCGCCGCCTGCAACGTGTTGCCTTTAGGTACTTTTATAAGGGTAACAAATTTGCGCAACAATAAAACTATTGTGGTAAGAATAAACGACAGGCTACATCCAAAAAACAAACGCATTGTTGATTTAAGCCGACTGGCGGCCACTCGTATAGGTTACATCAGTCGTGGTTTAACGCAGGTAAAAGTAGAGGTGCTGGGAACAAAAAAACAGAAACAGAGCACTTTTTAAAGTTAGGTAAATATTTTGGGGTAATTAGTCTAGAGCCATTATTTTTGTTGCTTAAATTATAACCAAACTATTGATTATGAAGGAGCTTTTGCTGTTGCTTTTAGTATCTTCTTTTTGCAGCATAAACGGGTTTGCACAACAACCCTCTTACACCCGGCCAGCAGCGCTTGGTATTAGTTTCAACCTAACCGATTATACAACTGCGCAACGCATTCGCAGCTCGTCTCTTTCCTCTGTATTAAGCAATAAACAAACTGCTGATCTTAAAAATATGTCTTCCGGCCTTGGAATTACCTATTTTGAAGGATTGACCAACAACATAGATTTTGCTGGTACCCTTTTAGGAACCTTTACATCTATTACCGTAAACAATACTACCGCAAACGACGCTTTCCTGCTGGAAGGCGACGCTTCGGTAAACCTGAAAATGTTTAGCGATAAGTATCTTTTTACGCCATACGTTTCCGCCGGTGTTGGCTTTAGCTCGTACAATAAAAAAACCGGGGCATTTATTCCGCTGGGTGGCGGCTTAAAACTAAATATATTCGACGAGGCTGCTATTTACCTTACCTCTCAATACCGCATACCGGTAACCACCGAAACAAACACCTATCATTTTGTACATGGTATTGGTATTGCAGGTGTAATTGGTAAAAGAAAAGCAGCTACACAACCAACCTTACAGGCGCAATAATTTTTTTAGTAAACCACAACCAATTTTTAAAAGCGTTTCCGGCAAGCGGGAGCGCTTTTCTTTTTTACTCTATTGTCTGTTGTAGTTTTGAGGTAGTACTCTTATAAGGGCAAATAAAGAGGCTAAAGTTCGGCGCAAAAACTGCTAACTACTCTTTATCTTCGCGCCAAAATTCTCCTACATGAACTTGCACGAATACCAGGCAAAAGAACTGTTGAAAAAATATAATGTACCGGTGCAGGAAGGCTTTGCCGCCAGTACTGTAAAAGAAGCCGAAGATGCGTACCGGCAAATAAAAACAAATTATGGAAGTTCCTTTGCAGTTGTAAAAGCGCAAATACATGCGGGTGGCCGCGGAAAAGGTACCATTAAAGAAACAGGCATCAACGGCGTAAAAGTAGCCAAGTCGCTGGATGATGTAACCGAGTTTGCAACCAAAATATTAAACGGCACTTTGGTAACTGTGCAAACAGGCGAAGCAGGTAAAGTAGTAAACAAAATTTACGTAGCGCAGGATATGTATTACGATGGGCCGGGCAAACGCGAGGAATTTTATTTATCTATTTTACTTGATCGTGCAAAAGGCCAAAACGTAATTATGTACAGCACCGAAGGCGGTATGGACATAGAAGAAGTAGCACACAACACACCCGATAAAATTTATAAAGAGTGGGTGCATCCGGGAGGTTTATTGCAAGGATATCAGGCGCGAAAGATTGCTTTCAATTTAGGCCTAAGCGGCGCCCCATTTAAAAACATGGTAAAGTTTGTTACCGATTTATATTGCGCTTATGTGAGTTTAGATTGTGCCATGCTGGAAATTAATCCACTTTTTAAAGCAGCCGACGATAAAATAGTAGCAGTAGATTGTAAAATGAATTTAGATGACAACGCTTTAATGCGCCACCCCGATCTGGCTTCGCTGCGCGACGTAAGCGAAGAAGACCCGACAGAAGTGGAAGCAGGGAAATACAACCTGAATTTTGTTAAGCTGGATGGCAATGTAGGCTGCATGGTAAATGGCGCGGGGCTGGCCATGGCTACCATGGATATGATAAAACTAAGCGGTGGCGAGCCGGCAAACTTTTTAGATGTAGGAGGAACTGCCAACGCCCAAACGGTTGAAGCAGGCTTTCGTATTATTATGAAAGATCCTAAAGTAAAAGCCATTTTAATAAACATCTTTGGGGGCATTGTTCGTTGCGATCGGGTTGCGCAGGGCGTTATAGATGCCTACAAAAACATGGGAAACATCAACATACCAATTATTGTTCGGCTGCAGGGCACCAACGCCGAAGAAGCAAAACAATTGATTGATGAAAGCGGTTTAAAAGTACAGTCTGCCATTCAGTTAAGCGAAGCGGCCCAACTGGTAAACAAAGCCCTTTCGGCAGCGTAAAGCACTGATACATAAATTTAAAAAAGCAATACAAACGCTACAAGAGTTTTTCTTTTGTAGCTTTTTTGTTTGTAAACCATAATGCCATCGGTAACTTATTGCCTTTCCTTTCGGAATGCTGCTAAGTACCCTTTTATACATGTTTTTCTGTGCAAAAAAAGGTTCAGGTTTGGCGTTGCGCCAGCAAAAAAATCCCTGCTTTTAGCAGGGATTAAAAATTTTAGAGGCAGATTGTTTTGGTTAGTTTCGTAGGATTTAGATCGGTCTTGGATTGTTTCAAGGGATTGGATAAAAACGGGTTTTTGAAAAAAGGATTGTTGGATTGAGCTTAGGGTTTTTTACAGGTTTGGATTTTAATTCTTGGGTTTTCGAAAGGTGTTGGATTTTGGTTTTGGTTTTTTAAAGGTTTTAGATTTTGATTCGGTCTTTTTAGGGTTGGATGGATTTGGTTTTTTGGATATTGGCTGCTTGCTGATACAAAACTCATGCTTATATACCAGATGGGCAAACATTTACACGACGTATTTTGGCTGCTACACAATAGTTTTAATACAGCCTAAAGGAAGTACTTATAAAGAGGCTGTAAGTACACGTTCCGTGCGTGTTCTTGCAAGAAACGCTAATTCTTTGTAGAACCAATACTTTTGCAGCAGGAAACAAAGCCGGAATAAGCTTTGAGATGTGTTTTCACAGGTTCGCCTAAGGCGCGTTCCTGATTCATGGCAACGGGAGCAAATCAAAAACAATAATGCAACAAAACTTAGGTACCACAAGCATCCGAAACATTGAAAAAAGGGATGATAAGGAAATAGCAAAAGTTATTAGAACGGTATTGAAAGAGTTTGGCGCCAACAAGGCGGGCACGGTTTATTACGATGAAACCACAGATGCCCTATTCGAGTTATTTAAAACACCCGGCTCTGTTTATTTCATTGTTGAAAAAGACGGAGAAGTTGTTGGCGGCGGTGGCATTTTTCCATCTGCGGGTTTGCCAAAAGGCACCTGCGAACTGGTAAAAATGTATTTGGCAAAAGAGGTAAGAGGTGTTGGTTTAGGCCGGCAAATAATACAAAAATGCCTTCAGTTTGCTGCCGATGCGGGTTATGAAAATGTGTATTTGGAAACAATGCCTGAACTGAAAAAGGCACTTGCCACGTACGAAAAGTTTGGCTTTAAATATTTAAACGCACCTGTTGGAGATACAGGCCATTTTGGTTGCGAATTGTGGATGTTAAAAGAGTTAGAAATGTCAAATGTATAAATGAGAAATGTAAAAATAAAAGGACCAAAAAGATTTCAATTTATATAGACCTATCAGTAAACCCGAAAAACCGTATTAATTATTGTAAGCTCGAGGCTGTTATCCATCAACAGTTAACTACTCTCTACAATCTCCACTTCATAAACCGGACTAAACAAGTACAGTTTTTTTGTAGCTACTTCAACGCATTTAAAGCGCTTTCGAAGCCGTTCGCCTTTTTGAAAAATGCGTCCATCGCCTGTTTTAAAATGCGCCTTCTCCGGCAGTTCTTCTACCATTTTCAGCTTGCCGTTTCGGGCATCGTAGCTTTTCAAAACCCTTAGCAATACATCATCGGCACAACTGCTTGCCGATGCATCTATTAAAGATCGTTGCAGCGCTTTTTGTATATCGGCCGGAAACACCCCTTTTTGAACAAATTGAGCTAACAAACCCCCAAAAAGGCTTTTCCATTCGGCGCCATGCGCCAGCACGCGGTTTCCATATTGTTCAAATTGCAGCAGGTGCGCCAACTCGTGAATTAAGGTGATTAAAAAGGAATATTGATTTAAGTTTCCGTTTACACTTATGCGGTGTGCTTTTGCGCCTGTGCGGTGCCGGTAGTCGCCCAAAATACTTTTGCGTTCCCGTGCTACAGTAAGGTGTACTTTATAATGCTGCAGGTAATGGGCCACTGCATCGTATGTATTGGGCGGCAGAAATTCTTCTAATGTATGTAGCGGTTGCTCTTTTTTAGCCATTGCTTTTTTGCCGCAACATTTTGGTTAAAGCCGAAACTTCTATAAACGTATAAAGCAGATACAGGCCCATAAGTGCAAAAAGGGCCGGCTTGTTTACTCCGTTCCGGTAAGTGGCAATATAAATAAAAGCGGCTATGGCGCAGGCAAACAGCTTTAGCATCATGCTGGTATAAACGCTTCTGACAAATGCATGCGGGTTTACGCTTTTTAGTCCTTTTTTTGCAAGCATGTAAGAAACTAAAGTAACAGCAAACAGAATGGCGTTCCCAATAATTAAGGCATCCCTGTCAGCCTCCCAACGATTTAAAAAGTGGGTGCCCGTTAGTAAAAACGCATTAATGATGATGAACACAAGAACAATGGGTACAATAGGTTTTGGATTAATTGTCGACATTATCTTTTTTTATTTTTCGATGTTTGTTTAATGAGCTTATACATAAGTACGATGATAACCGCTAAAGGCAGCACCCACACAAGTATTGGAAAAGGGGCCTCTAACCAGGCGTCAGTTTTAAGCCCCACAAATACTGCAAGCCCAAGCGACACAAATAACTGTGTTCCTAAACCTGCATAGCGCAATAAGTCTGCATTTTTATTTGGCGGCTTCTGATTGTTGTGGTTCATTCAGCGTCATTTGTACAATATTAGCGGCAGTGCCCATTTGGCATTGTCCGTTAAAAACGGCAAGTGGATCAACCTGTAATTTACCGGCGGCTATATTGCCCGTTACCTCGCTTCCACTTCTTAACTGCACCAGTTCGGCAATGGTTAGATTTCCTAAAACATGGCCGGAAATATCGGCATTCTGGGCTTCTACAGTTCCTTCTACAAAACCGGTAGCGCCTATAATTATTTTTGCCAGCGAGGTTACGTTACCATTAATATGGCCGTCAATTCTAAGGTCGTTGTCGCTGCTTACATCGCCGTTTAAAACAGTGCCGGGGCTTATAAGTGTAGCATTAATTGGTGCAAAACGTTCGCTTTGAGTGTTCTTTTCTTTGTTGAACATAGGTATTGGTTTTAAGGTTTAATCATTTGTAAAATCGTCTTGCGGTAGTTGCAACTGTGTTGTATCCAAAGTAGCTATATCCCCGCCAAGAACCTTTTTTATGTCGTTAATATATTGCGCCTGGTAATGCACCTGTTTCTCCAACGAATCGGTAACATATTTCAATTGCCGGTATTCGCGGCCAATTGAGGCGCTTCCATATCCGGGAATGTAATACTTAAGCGGCGTAAATACAATTAATGCAACGGTTAATCCTATTAATAATACAAATACAGTACTAAAAGCTATGTAAACACTCATACGCGAAAGCCGGAAAGTAACTACTTCTTCGTACGTATCATCGTTCATCACCACAAGCCGGTAACGGTTGCGCAATCTCATTAGGGTAGAACCGCCGTCGAGCTTCGCCATAGTAAATACAATTTGAGCCTTAAAGGTAGCCCAAAGAAGAAGCACGGGATTTAAGATTTATGTTATCTTTCATACTAAAATGTTTGAAATTAAGTTAATAGTACTTTAGTTTGCGCACATTAAAATGGTACCAACCCGTTCTATATTTTTTTTTATTTACGCTTTCTTGTTTTTAGCCGGTGCACTACCGGCAAATGCGCAATTAGGTTTTGATTTGGATATAAAAAAGCCGGAGCCTTACGAAAACCGCGAATTGAAGGCTGAAAAAACGGGCGACAAAAAGTTGAAAGCGCCGCGCCGGTTTATGCAAAACCTAACCACTCATTATAATTATTTTTTTAACGCGCAAACAAAACTCAACGAGATTATTGAACGGGCAAAAGAATCTCAGGAGGATGATTACTCGCTTCTGTTGCCGTTTTACAACTATTCGCTAAACACCACCGCCAGCGATAGTTCGCTGCTCGATTCGGTTATTGCAAAGGCAAAAACCGGTATTGTGTTGCACGATTTGCGCAACGACTGGATCGATAATATGTACCTGCTTTGGGGCGCGTCCTATTATTTTCAACAGCATTTCGATTCGGCGCGCCAAATGTTTCAGTTTATAAATTATGCTTTTGCCGATAAAGAAGCCGATGGTTATTACAAGTACATTGGCAGCCGTTTAGATGGGAATACAACTTCTGGCATTGTTACCAAAGAAGACGCGAGTAGCATGAAAAGGCTGGTTTCGAAGCCGCCAAGCCGTAATACTGCGTTCATTTGGCAAATAAGAACCATGATTCAGCAGTCCGCCTTTACCGATGCCGGAAACCTGATCGGCATTTTAAAAACTGACCCCTATTTTCCTAATCGATTAAAGGGGGCTTTGGAAGAAGTAGAGGCATTGTGGTTTTACCGGCAAGGCATTTGGGATAGTGCGGCTCTTCATTTAGTAAACGCATTAGGCGAAGCTAAAACAAAGCAGGAAAAAGCGCGGTGGGAATACCTGGCAGGGCAGCTTTTTGAACAAGCCGGAGTTTACCAGAGGGCAAAGGAACTTTATGAAAAGGCAATAGCGCACACTACCGATCCGCTGCTGGATATTTACGCTCGCTTAAACCTTATAAAGATAAATAAAGAGGGTGGCGAGGACGCTGCTTTGGATAACATTGCACAACTGGTGAAAATGGCAGGCCGCGATAAATACGAAAGCTACCGCGCTGCAATTTATTCGATGGCGGCACAAATGGAACTCGAACGTGGCAATTTCCCGGGCGCGCAGTTGTTTCTTTTAAAAGCCTCCACCTTTAAAACCGAAAATATGGCGGCAGGTAACCGTGCTTACCTTCAATTGGCAGACCTTTCTTTTGCCAGGCGAGACTATCTGCAGGCAATTTCTTTTTACGACAGTATTCAGGTTCAGGATTTAAAAACTGAAGACACCGAGCGTATTACAGAGCGGAAAGATGTGTTGAGCCGGTTGCGATTACAATATGAAATAATAGGGAGGCAAGACAGTATGCAGCGGGTGGCAGCCCTGCCAGAGGATGAGCGAAACGCCTACATAACAAAGCTTTTGCGCCAGTTGCGAAGGCAGCAAGGTTTAAAAGAAGACGATGTGGTTACTGCCGGAAGACTTTCTACCACCATACCAGACCCTTTTTCATCACAACAAACTAAAGGAGAATGGTATTTTAATAACGAAGTTTTAAAATCAACAGGCGCTGCCACTTTTAAGCAAACCTGGGGAAACAGGCCGAATGTAGATAACTGGCGCCGCTTTAGCGATGTTACGGCGCAACTTCGTCAGAATGTAGTGCAAAGTGATGGGCGCGGCAACGGTGCTTTGGCAACAGAGATTTTGCCTTCTGAGCTATCTGCCGAAGCCTTAACAAACCGTCTCCCGCTTACGCCCGCAGCGGTGCAGGCTTCTAACGACAGCATTTTTAGGTCTTTGGAAGTTTTGGGTTTTATGTACAGCAACGAATTGGAAGATTATGCGTCCGCAGTTGAAGCGTACGAAGAAATTCAGCGGCGTTTTCCTACGCAGAGCCTTTCCACAGATGTACTTTTTGGCTTATATTACAGCTATAGTAAGATGGGGAATAGTGCAAAGGCAGCAGAGATTAAAAATGAAATGCTTGAAAAATACCCGGCAGATCGCAACACTATAATTGTTGCAACCGGTAAAGATCCAGAATCGGAAAAGCCTTCCCTAATTCTTACTCAAACCTACGAAGGCATTTACGATCTTTTTCTGGAAGGAAAGTTTGTGGAGGCCAATGCCGCAAAACTTAAAGCAGATAGTATTTACCAAACGAATTACTGGTCGCCGCAATTGCTTTACATTCAAGCGGTCCATCATATAAAACAAAGAGAAGACAGCCTGGCAACAAGCATATTAAATACCCTGGTTGGGTTAAATACCGGAACGCCAATTGCCCAAAAAGCAGAAAACCTGATAGATATTTTAAGCCGCAGAAGCGAAATTGAAGCGGAACTGGCCGATTTGCAAATAGTCCGCCCTAAAGAAGACTCGTTGTTTGTAGAGCCAATGCCAGCAGCGCCAATGGTTAAAAAGAGTACCTCCGTAGAAGTAAAACAACCCGATGTAGCGGCGGCCAAACCAACGGCCGCCAAGGCAGTAACCGATACTGCTTTTAAAAAGCCGGCGCCGGTAAAAAGCGGTTCGCTTTTCAGCTTTAATGCCAGTGTGCCTCATTTTGCCGTAATTGTGTTAAACAAGGTAGATCCTGTTTTTGGCAACGAAGCACGAAATGCATTTAACAGGTACAATAAAGAGAAGTATTATAATCAGCCGTTAGAAGTAAAACAGGTGGTTGTAAATGCCGATGTGAAGCTTTTGGTGGTGGAAAGCTTTACCAATGCGCAAGCGGCTATTGAGTATGTACAAAAAACAAAACCGGTGGCCTCAGGGCAAATTGTGCCTTGGTTGAAGGCCGATAAATTTACTTTTACAATCATTTCAGCCGAAAACCTGCAAGTAGTAACAGAAACAAAA
>JBBSRB010000016.1:0-32005 GCA_038243445.1 Chitinophagales bacterium
CCACAAGATCCTCATACTGGTAATTCTCGTTAGACGGAGAACCCACCCCATTGGGCCGCCTAATCTTTGCCAAAACATACATAGCCGGCGCAGGCACTATGTAATTACGGATATAGGGGGCAGGATCACTCCAGTCATTGTAGTTATATTCACCCTCGGTACGCCCATATACTGCCGGGTAGCTATTATCTTTACCGTTTAATAACGCGTAATCAAAACTGGTCAGGTATCCTAAATTGCTGACCCCCGCTAATAAATTTTGCTCTTTAAATGGCTTAACCAATAAAAATTTTACCGGAAAAGAAGTACTGCTGGCATTACGAACTTTTAACAGGTCGGGCTTGCCGTCCCCGTTAAAATCACCGCCCGAATACATCGACTCCGTATTAGTACTCTGGCTTAACCCATTCATCTCATAAGTAAATGAACTGCCATTGAAGTAATAAATTACATGGTTGGAGGAGGATGTGGTAACGTCTAAGGAATGCAGGATATCACTCCTGCCATCTCCATCATAATCTCCTACTGACAACATGTGGCTATTGGACCAGCCATCCCCGGGCAAAATAATACCATACGCTTCCCCTGCAAAAGCACTTTGCGTAAAAGCCTTCCCCGTACTAAGAAAAACCTTCCACTGAGTACCTGAATTGTCCTTTGAAGGCCTGACGAACAAATCCGTATTGCCGTCACCATTAAAATCCCCCGGATAAATCTTGTAATCTGTTTTAATATCAGGGGTAAAATACAGTACGGAAGAGCCGTAAGTAGGAAGCAAAGGAGGAGTAAAAGGATTCGGAAAAATGGACACCACATAGCTGCCCTCATTTCTCACCACTAATAACTCCGTCTTGCCATCTCCATCAAAATTTATAGGAATTATTGCCTTGGACTCTGCAATGGCATTAACTGCAAAGTCTCCACTTGCTCCATTTACACCCACTCCGAAAGTTGTTATCTCATAATTAAATATATTATTTGATGGTGAGGATAAAAATGCTTTAAATCTGTTGGTGTAACCATTTATTCCCAGTATTGTTATAAAATCCAGGTGACCATCTCCATTAAAATCTCCGGTAGCAAAAAAGCTACCTCCCGGCTTCCATAAAGTATGTTGCCCATAAGTAGAAATAGGCAAATTATCATACGCCATCTTTTTGTACGTAGTGTATTTGTCGCCAGGGTTGAAACCAGGGTTCACCCTTGAGTAATTAATATTAATGCCTTTCAGCGTATAGCTGTTCGTATTAAATTTAGCCAAAAGAACATCTTCCTTTCCGTCCCCATCAAAATCACTCACCGCAAACGGGTTTTGCGCAGCATCCTTTCCCATTACCTTTATATCGGTATTGGGAATATCATTTTCCATACTATAGGTGTATTTTCCTCCTATACTTCCCGCATTATAATCATATATCTGATACCATTTATACCATGTTTCTCCGTTACCTGTATTTATTCTGTACGCATAGGTTTGTACATCTGTGCGGCCGTCGCCATCAAAATCTCCTGTATAATTACGATCTGTTGCATAGCCGTACTCTGCTGAAAGGGTTACATCTGTAGCTGATGTGTTTTCTCCATAAGTAAAGGTAATGGGGTTTAAAGTAACGCCATCCGAACCAGCCTCCGTTACACTGTTTAAAAAGTATTTTTTTTGACGATACTGGTATGTAAAAGCATAACTTCTTATCTGTGTACCATCCATTTTCTTTACGTCTATCTTGTCTACTATCCTGGCGCTGTAAACGCTTGAGCCGGATATATAATAGGGACAGCTTTGATAGTCTGATTTAGTGCTATACGTAAATACTACCTGGTAGGATGGCTGGGTGCCGGTGTTGATGTTTCCTGTATAGGTAATGCTGCTTAAACTGTAATACCTGTTAGTATTATCTATACTGTAATGATACAACATGTAATTACCACTTGCATCTGTTACCTTTCGTAACATCCAGAAAATAACATTATTGGCGTCATTGGTCTTTATCCTGCTATCGTCAGAGCCATATTCCAGGATAGTACCATTCTTAGTGGTTACCTTAAACCAGTCGGGCGAGTTACCGTTTCCACCTATCGCCTCTATTTTGCTAAAACTTTCCTGCTCTGTACCATAAATTGAACCTGCAGCCCCATTTGTACCACTTACCAACATTAAACGCTGACCATCCATTACAAAAGCATCGTTAGCTCCTGTATAATTTACAGGTGTAGTTAACCCATTATGAAATACATTCTTACCTGCTCTGGCAATCATGGACATCGGAGATAATACCCAGCCATGACCGCTGTATCCATTACCTGCGCCCTGTGAACTATAGCTTATACTTACCCCGGGCTGTACGCCTTTAACACCTCGGTTATACCTACAGGCCGCGATAAATCTATCGGCGTTTGGCCGTAACCTGAAATAAAATGAAAACAAAATAATAAAACCATGGTAAGCCTTGCAAACCTGCAGGCAAGATTGAGAGCTTGATTAGTTAGTTTTGGCATAAAATAGAATAAAATAATAAAAATTTATTATAAATTCAGATGAAGCAGAATAACGATAATACGTTTTTCTGCTATCTCAGCATCACAATTAAAAATTATTATTAGTGACCGAATGAAAACATAATTTTGACAGACCGCAAAAAAAGCCGTGCCTTGCTCTTGTAAATAGAGTTGCCCGATTTTTTTTACTATTCCAAAATTCTTTGACCCAGTTTAATTTACAAACCCATTGTTCTCATCATATAAAAAAGCCATCCTAAAAATACAGGATGGCTTTTTGTTATTTAGAATAGAGAACTTTTTTTAAACACCCCTTTTTTAAAAGTTTTTAATCTTCTACAACCTGCGCAATTTCTTCACTTTTCATGTGTGCATTACGCATAGAAACGCTTCTGGCAACGGCGCCCGCAAAATCTGCAAAAGCAGCTTTAGAAATTTCGTCATCGGCCATCATTACCGGCACACCAATATCGCCGCCTTCGCGTATGCTTTGCACTAATGGAATTTGTCCTAAAAAGGGTAAGTCGTATTCATCAGCCAATCGCTTGCCCCCGCCTTTACCAAAAATATAATACTTACTGTCGGGCAGTTCAGCAGGTGTAAAATAACTCATGTTTTCTACCAACCCAATAATAGGCACGTTCATTTGCGCCTGGCTAAACATGGCAATTCCTTTTTTTGCATCAGCCAGCGCTACATCTTGCGGCGTGGTAACTACAACAACTCCGGTAACCGGTGCTGTTTGCATTACAGTTAAATGAATGTCTCCGGTGCCCGGCGGCATATCAATAATTAAGTAGTCTAAATCGCCCCAAAAAACATCGGTTATAAATTGACGTACCGCGTTACTAACCATTGGGCCGCGCCAAACCACGGCGCTTTTTTCATCTACCAACAAACCAATACTTAGCAGTTTAATGCCGTAACGCTCCAGCGGAACAATCATGCCTTTTCCTTCGCGTTCGGTCATTTGCGGGCGTTCGCCACGTACGCCAAACATTATAGGAACACTTGGTCCATAAATATCCGCATCCATTAGCCCAACTGTTGCTCCACCCTGTGCCAGCGCCAGCGCCAGGTTTGCCGAAACAGTGCTTTTTCCAACGCCTCCTTTACCACTCACTACAGCAATTACATTTTTTACTCCGGGCAATACTGTATTTTTATCTGCCCGTATTGTTGTGGTGCTTGATGTAAATTTCACCGTTACAATGGCCTCGCTGTTTACCAAAATTTTTATTGCGTTTACGCTGGCGTTTTGCATGTGTTCTTTCATGGGGCACGCGGGCGTAGTTAACACAATAGTAAACGATACATTTAAACCGTCTATTTCCAGGTCGCGAATCATATTTAAGGTTACCAAATCTTTTCCCAAATCGGGTTCCTGTACATTACTCAGTGCTTTCAACACTTCTTCTCTGGTCATGTTCAACTATTTGTTAATGAAGTCGCAAAGTTAACTTAAACATTTATGCATAATTGTTGTTGTACCTTTTAGCAACTTATTTTTGAAGAGATGAAGAAAATTGTACCTCTTATATTCTTCTTTGCTTTTGGTTGCACAACAGTTGCAAAAGCGCAGTTTGAAACCGTAAAAGATTCTGTGGTGCAATTATATGGCGTGGTAATGACTGCTGACAGCTTGATGGGCATCCCGGCAGTAAGCATTACGGTAAAAGGACAAAACCGCGGAACTATATCTAACAATGAAGGTGTGTTTTCGATTGTGGTGCTAAAGGGCGATGTAGTTGAATTTAGCCACGTTACTTATAAACCAAAATCTATTATTGTTCCGCATAATATAGAAGGAAACCAATACAGCGTTGTACAATTATTAGTAGAAGATACGGTGTACCTTCCGGCAACTATCATACGGGCACGACCTACGCGGCAACAGTTTGAACGTGATTTTGTGAAAGCCAAAGTAGATGACGATAACCTTGAAATTCTTCGTAAAAATAACGACGCGGCTACACGCCGCGTTCTACTGAAAACTACGCCTGGTAGCGGAAGCGAAGCTACAGCTTTGCAATTTCGCAACATTGCCAATAAAGCCTATTATTCCGGACAAATGGCGCCACAAAATATTCTGTCTCCGGCTGCCTGGTCAGAGTTTATAAAATCGTGGAAGCGCGGTGATTACAAAAAAGGGAAATACCAATAACGCTTCATTGAGTTTTACGAGTTCATCCGTTCTCTCCATCTTTACTAACAGCCTCGTCTTTACATTTTAAATTTAATCTACTCATTTCAATATTTTTCTAATAGACCCTTTTTCAAAGGTTTTGTTTTCTTTCTATTTACTCCGCTTCTGCTTTTTTGTATAACAACCCCTTTTTCTTAGGTTTGCGCCACTTAATAAAACAATATGAAAAACATAGCGGTTATTGGTGCGGGAACCATGGGCAATGGCATTTCACACGTATTTGCACAAGCTAATTTTAGCGTCACGC
Source organism: Chitinophagales bacterium (assembly GCA_038243445.1). Taxonomy (GTDB): domain Bacteria; phylum Bacteroidota; class Bacteroidia; order Chitinophagales; family Chitinophagaceae; genus Flavisolibacter. Next base: position 4,950 of record JBBSRB010000016.1, read on the forward strand.
TAATTGATGTATCGGCAGCGCAATTGGAAAAAGGAATAACAACTATTGGCAAAAACTTCGATCGGCAAATAGCTAAAGGTTCCATTTCAGAAGACATAAAAACAACAGCTTTAAAAAATATACAAACCGAAACCTCTTTAGCAGAAGGCGTTAAAAATGCAGATTTAATTGTAGAAGCAGCTACCGAAAATGTTGAATTAAAACTTTCCATTTTTAGGCAAATGGACGAACATGCACCTGCAGCCTGCATTTTGGCCACCAACACATCTTCTATTTCCATCACTAAAATTGCATCTGTTACCAACCGTCCGGAAAAAGTAATTGGCATGCACTTTATGAATCCCGTGCCGGTAATGAAACTGGTGGAAATTATTAACGGTTACGCAACGGATGAAAATGTTACCACCACCATTGTTGAATTAAGCAAACAACTCGGTAAAATTCCGTGTGCTGTAAACGATTATCCAGGTTTTATTGCCAACCGTATTTTAATGCCAATGATAAACGAAGCAATTTATAGTTTATACGAAGGCGTTGCTGGCGTTGCCGAAATAGATACAGTTATGAAATTGGGAATGGCGCACCCGATGGGGCCATTGCAGTTGGCTGATTTTATTGGACTGGATGTTTGTCTTAGTATTTTAGGGGTGCTGCACAATGGATTTGGTAATTCTAAATATGCGCCTTGTCCGCTGTTGGTAAATATGGTAACGGCTAAAAAATTAGGTGTAAAAAGCGGCGAAGGTTTTTATACTTACACGCCGGGAAGTAAGGAAGTAGTTGTCAGCAAAAGTTTTCAATAATCTTTTTGAAAAAAGTTTTATAGGAGCACAACTCATTTAAGTGCCTTTATTGTTAGCTGGTGAATGCTCTTTAGTTTTTCCAAACAAGCCGGAACCTGGGCTTTTGGCACACCTACCTGCATACAACAAAACAGCTGTGCTTCGTTGTTTACAATCACACATCCAAAACGTTTCAACACCGTCATTACTTCGTTCATTATGGTATAATCAAATTCTAATTGATACGCCACTAAAACTGGCTTTTGAACCAGAGGCGTTAATTGCAAAGAGAGTGAACTCACCATTTTATAAGCGTTTATCAAACCCGGTACTCCCAGTAGGGTTCCGCCAAAATACCGCACTACTACAATGGCTGTATTAGTTAAGTTTTTGCTGTCTATCTGGCCTAAAATGGGCTTTCCGGCCGAGCCGGCAGGTTCGCCATCATCGGTTGCTCTAAAATTATTTCCGTCGGTACCCATGCGGTAGGCAAAGCAATGGTGCGCCGCTTTCGGATGTTCGTCTTTTATAGCTTTTAGTCTTTTTTTAAAATCTTCCACCGATTGTATGGGAAAAGCAAAACCTAAAAATTTGCTACCGCGGTCTTTGTATTCCGCTACCGACTCCTGCTCTATCGTATAAAAATTGTCACTGTTCATAATAATACTTATCCAAAAGCAATTAAAGCAATTGCAACAATAGATAATGCAATACCAACCCAGTTAATAAGTGAGAGCCGCTCTTTAAACAGCATCCAGGCAACAACGGAGCTAAGTAACACAATGCCCATGTTATTGATAGGAATAATGGCCGAACTATGTCCCAGGTAGGCTTTCAGCACATGCACCAAACACCAAATGGAAAAGTAATTTGGAATCCCGATAGCAATGCCGGCTATAATACTGCGTTTATCAAATTGTTGTTTGCCGGTTGCAATTAAACCAACTAAAACAATACTGCCAATAAGGCCTGCAGTGCCAAAACCGGCAATTAGAAAGGCGTTATCATTACTATCATTTAAATACGTTTGCTCCACGTACTTAACCAAAACATCTAACAAACCGCTGCCGATAAACAAAACGGCAGGCAACAAAAATAATAAGCTTTGCGATACCCTTTTTTGAATGTTTTGGCTATTTCCTTTTGGTGGCAGGCAGGTTAAGAACACAGCCAGCAAAGCCAAAACAATGCCTCCAATTTTAAAAGGAGTTGCCGCTTCGTTATACAAATAAATTGAAAAAACAAACGGAATTACCAGTGACAATTTATTAGCTACAGAGGTAACAGCCACACCAATTTTTTGAGCAGTAAAACCAATTAGATTAAACAAAATAATAAATGAGCAACCCATGACCAAAGCCCAGCCAAACCACGGTTGTACTGTTGCTGCCGTATTAATAGGAAATGCGCCATTAACGATAGAACCCGTAACTACACAGGTTAAATAGTTGAATACAATGGTTTGAAAAACCGGAATGCCAAACCGCTGCAACATCTTAAAAGAAAGTGTTAGATAAGAAGAAAATAATACAGAACCAAGTAAATAAAGCAAGCTAATTAGTTGATAGGTTGAAAAAGCGAAGATGAGTTTTTATGCCATTTAATAGTATCTGTTTGCCATTGTTCTAAAGAAAAAAGTTCCGCATTTTGCAGTTGCGGTGCTGCTAAGCCATCGCCAATGGTTATGCCCTGATTGGTAATAACACGGGCTTCATCCCAAAGGTTTTCGTTAATAAAAGATTGCAACAAGCTTGCGCCGCCTTCTACCAATACGCTTTGAATTGATAACGAATGCAACGCCTGTAAAATGGAAGAAACAGCACTTCCATCTTCGCTCAATTTAAAGTACCGGAGGTTTTTTTCATCTTCATTTTTATACTTATTTAAAACAATAGTTGGATCGGTTTTATCAAACAAACGAAGGCTTGCCGGAAGTCGTAAAAAACGGTCCAACACAATACGAACAGGATTATTGCCCGGCCAAAGCCGCGTAGTTAATTGCGGATCGTCGGCCAAAGCGGTGCTTGTTCCAACCAAAATAGCTTGCTCTTCACTACGCCAGCGGTGCACCAGCCGATCGGTGAATGCATTGCTGATTTTTAATGGTTCTCTATCGTCAGCAGCTATCTTTCCATCGCCCGATTGAGCCCATTTTAAGATTATGTACGGACGCCCCTTTGTATGAAATGTAAAAAAGCGTTTGTTTACTTCAATTGCGTCTTCTTCCAATTCGCTCATAATTACTTCCACTCCTGCCGCCCTTAGTTTTTCTATGCCCTTACCTGCCTTTTTTGCAAACGGATCGGCGCAGCCAATTACAACTTTTTTAATTTGGTGCAAAATAATTAGATCGGCACAAGGCGGCGTTTTTCCAAAATGAGAACAAGGCTCTAAAGAAACATATAAAACAGATTCAGAAATCAAATGTTTGTGTTCGTGTTTTACCGAAGAAATGCATTCTACTTCCGCATGCGGACCGCCATAGAAGCAATGGTAGCCTTCGCCGATAATTGTATAGTTATGCACCAGAACAGCGCCCACCATTGGGTTGGGCGCTACGTTGCCGCTGCCAAGTTGTGCCAGTTGCAGGCAACGCCGTATGTATGTTTTGTGTGTGTTCAGGTGTAAAGAAAGCGGCAAAAATAGGCAACAAGGTTTAAGTTTGCGCCATGAAGACAGGAGAAGCAGAACAGTGGCTGCAACAGCAACTGCAAACCGTTTATAAAGGAGCCGAAAAGGAGGCCGTTGCCGCAATGGTTATGGAACATATCACCAACCTGTCGCGAGGGGAAAGGCTGCTAATTAAAGAAGAAGAACTTTCTGAAGTTCAACTTAATGACGTAATCAAAATAGCACAACTATTAAACAACCATCCTCCGGTTCAATATATATTGGGTTACGCATGGTTTTGCGGAATAAAATTATATGTAGATAGCTCGGTTTTAATTCCGCGACCCGAAACGGAAGAATTGGTAGACTGGATAATAAAAGACGTACAAAGCAGCGGTTTAAAAATCTTTAAAAAGGGTACAACAAATGCCGATAACACAACAGAACTAAAAATATTAGATGTGGGCACCGGCAGCGGATGTATTGCATTGGCTTTAAAAAAGGGGCTTCCGCGTGCCGAAGTCTGGGGCTGCGATGTTAGCGAAAAGGCCTTAAATGTAGCCCGAAGAAATGGCTCGGAAGCCGACATTCGTGTAGATTTTCAAGGTGTTGATTTTTTAGATGATGCACAGCAAAAGCTTTTACCAACCGTAGATATTATTGTAAGCAACCCGCCCTACATTCCAGCAAAAGATAAAGAACAGATGGCAGCAAACGTAATAATTAATGAACCGCATACAGCGTTGTTTGTACCAGATACTGACGCATTAATTTTTTACAGATCGCTGGCGCAATTTGGTAAGAAACGATTACACGAAGGCGGAACTATTTATGTTGAAATAAATGAAGATTTTGGAAACGAAGTAGTACAACTGTTTTCAAATGCCGGTTATATAAATGTGGAACTTAAAAAAGATATGCAAGGGAAAAACCGGATGGTAAAAGCGATGATTGGTGCGGAAACAAGTTCAGCATGGCAATAAAAATACATTATTTGATTGAATGGATCTTTATATCGCTGCGGCTGAAAATGTCAATCCATCCCATAAAAGAAAAGATAAGAAAATGCGTGGCTAACTGATCTCTGATTTTAAAACCTCAACCAAATGAATAAAAAATATCTTTGAAAACCATCAGTTCCCTCGCACTGTCATCCCGGGCCTGACCCGGGAACTCCAGTTAATGCAGTACACTTAATTTTCTTGCAACATGCCCCGTATTATTTCCTATTCGGTGTATATACTTTCTAATCAACACCAAACTGTATTTTACATTGGTGTTACTTCTGATTTGGAAGGAAGAGTGTTTCAGCATAAACAAGGTCAAGGTGGTGTATTCACTTCAAAATATAATTGTCATTGTCTACTGTACTATGAAGATTATGCTGATGTTCGGAATGCGATTGCAAGGGAAAAGCAATTAAAAAGATGGCTTAGAATTTGGAAAATTGAACTAATTAAAAAATATAATCCGGAAATGAAAGACCTCGCTGCTGATTGGTATCCAAAGGCTTTCTACAATTAGGAGTTCCCGGGTCAAGCCCGGGATGACAGAAAAAGTTTTTTTTAATTGGGGAATAGCTTTTTAAACAACATAATGAGTCACCTCGCTGTTGATTGGTATCCAAAAGCTTTCTACGATTAGGAGTTCCAGGGTCAAGCCCGGGATGACAGCAAAAGTTTTAATAATTGGGGAATAGCTTTTTGAACAACATAATGAATCACCACGCTGCTGATTGGAGTCAAAAAGTTTTTTAGAATGGGTGGTTCCGGGGTCAAGTCTGGGATGATAGCAATCTTACTGAGTTGGAATATAAATGTCAAACCTTGCACCCTTGTTTAATTCACCGGTAGCGGTAATAAATCCATTATGGTTTTCCACTATCTTTTTCACAATGGCTAGCCCAATGCCACTGCCCTCATAATCATCTTTGCTATGAAGCCGTTTAAAAACGCCAAAGATCTGTTCTTTATATTGTGGGTCAAAGCCAATACCATTATCTGTTATAACAATGTGGCAGTATTCCTTTTCAGGTAAAAGTCCGGTTGCCGGTAAGTTAACCTGCCCGCTTTCTAATGCACTCCCCTTTTCTATACTGCTTTTAATTATAATATGTGGAGGCCGGTTATCAGCGGCAAATTTTAGTGCATTACTTATAAGATTGAGCATAGCCTGGCGAAATTGAAATGGAATGATATTTACTTCACAAAAGCGGTGTGTTTCTATAATGGCTTCTTTCTTTTCAATGATTTCTTTAAGGTCTTCCTTTACCTCTTGTATAATTAAATTCAGATCTTCGCTTTCTAAAATGCATTCAGAAACATTTGTGTGCGAGTACGAAAGCAAATCTTCAATAAGTGTTTGCATTCGTTTGGCAGCACCCTGAATCCGCTTAAAATCTTCTTTAGCTTTATCAGATAATTTAGAATGTTCATTTTGAAGTATGCGATTAGAATAGGTTTGTATTTTGCGCAAAGGCTCCTGCAGATCGTGACTTGATATGTAATTAAACGCTTCAAGCTCTTTATTAGCAATCAGCAATTCGGCCGCCCTTTTTTCTTTTTCTTTGTTTTGAAGGCGCAGTTCTTTATTGGCAAGAATCAGTTCTAATGTACACCGCTCATTTTCTTCAATTTGAATGATGAGGTCTTTATTTTTCTCTTCCAGTTGCTTTGTCTTTTCATTTAGCTCTTCCTCGTTTTTCTTTTGAAGGGTAAGATCTGTAATAATTATACTTAACGCCAACACAGAATCTAACAAAAAAGTATTTGCTGTTATCAGCACGGGTATTTTTACACCAGCACTTGCATGTAGGTAAACTTCTTCTTTCAAAGCATTTTCTCCGCCTGCTGTAAACAAATTTTTAATGCGCTCTATTGAAGTTTCATCAATATAATCTTGAAAGTTTTTTCCTATTAATGTTTGTAAAGGCAGGTTTATTAAATCTGCAAAATATACGTTTCCATACAAAATAATTCCGTCTTCATTAAGCGTAACCGCACCTTCGTTCATTTTCTCAATTACAATTCTGTATATTTTATCTGCTGTTGTTTCTGTAAGAACTTTAATGTCTTTTTTGCCCTCAACAACCAATGCATCAACACTACCGCTTTTCATTGCATCAAAGCTTTCCTTAGCTTCGTGCAGCTTTTGCAAAAGCACCTCATTCTCCCTTTCTAACCTTTCGGTTTCTTCTAAAAGTTCCTGAATCTTTTTCACCATTTCCAAATTATTGTTAGATAATATCAAGCCCGCTCAGCACTTTTTCCACATCCGATAAATCGCCTATTATTCGTCCTTCGGGCAATGGAGCCTTTTTAATCAGTACAGGTACGGCAATAATGTCTTCTTTAACGGCAAGTGATGGTTGCTGGTAAATATCAATGACCTCTAATTCGTGCCTGCCGTTTAAGTATTTATCACAAATAGCCTTAATATTTATTACAGCACGGGCAGAATTAGGTAACATGCCGGTAACATATAGTTTTAAAACATATTTTCCCCTTCCGCCGGCTTCAGCTTCTACCTTGTCCTTTATTTTTTCCACTGTTTTTTTTGACATTGTAATCAGCTTATGTAAAATCTCCATTTTTTTGGAGAAAAATAAAACGTTCCACCCCGTTCAAAGTTCTGTTGCACTTCCTCAAATTTCCTTTTTTCCATTCACCTATTCTTTAGATGATGCTGAGCCTTCACGATCCATACTTTCTTCTTCAGGTATTGGGCTTATTGAAATTCCATTATTTGAAATTTTGAGTTGTTTCACCATTTTAGAGTGGCCCATACCTCTCGATTTCATTATTGTACAGGTTCGTTTGCGTTCGGTCTTAAATTCTGCATCCTGAACCATTATCCAGGTATCCACCATTGATGAACTTCCTTCATCGCTTGGGTTTTTTTCTATTAATTTTTCTGTAATGGCCGCGGTGAACAATACGGTTATCTGTTGGGTTTTTAAAAGATCTACAAACCTTGTCAGCATTAACCGCACGCCGCTGTTGGGCCCTTCGGACATTAAATTGGAAATAGGATCAAGAATAACAACCTCGGGCTTAAACTCTTTTATCAGGTTTTTAATATAAATAAAATGCAGTTCAAGGTTTTGTAAAGTTGGTCTTGAAGAATAAAATTGCAGGTGGCCTGATTTAATAAAAGGATCTAAAGAGATGCCGATAGATTTTAAATTTCTGATTACCTGTGTTGGCGGTTCTTCAAACGCACAGTAAATACAGTTTTTGTTTTCTTTACAAACAGCAACGGCAAATGCAGCCGCAATGCTGGTTTTTCCTGTGCCGGCAGTGCCAGAAATAAGTATGCTGCTGCCAACGTAATAACCCTTTTTGCCCAGCATTTCGTCTAAATCAGAAATGCCGGAAGAAATGGTTTTTGAACTGATTGGGATCTCAAGCGGTTCACTAATAATAGGGAAAACAGTTACGCCGTTTTCTTCTATAGTAAAAGGGTATTCGCTGTTGCCATGCAATGAACCACGGTATTTTACAACCCGTATACGCCTGGTTGCTACCTGGTCTTTTACCCGGTTATCTAATACAATTACGCAGTCGGCAACATACTCCTGCAGCCCATGGCGGGTAAGAGAAGTTTCGCCTACTTCTCCGGTAATAATTGCGGTAACCTCTTTGTCTTTTAACCAATTAAAAAGGCGCGTAAATTCGGGACGGAGTATTTTATAATCAAACCCATAAAAAAGGGTGTCTAAAGAATCGAGCACCACGCGTTTGGCCTTTACTTTTTTAATGGCCACATCGAGCCTAACAAATAAACCTTCAATATCATACTTGCCGGCTTCCAAAATATCATGGTTAAGCTGCACATGCTCAAGGTATATTTTATTATTCTCCAAATGCTTTTCCAGGTTAAAGCCTAAAGATTTTACATTCAGCACCAGCTCGTCCCTTTTTTCTTCAAAAGCCATAAATACAGCCGGCTCATCAAACATTTCGATGCCATTTACCAGGAACTCCATTGCTATAGTAGTTTTTCCGCATCCTGTGTTACCTAATAAAAGCGTTGGCCGGTTTTTAGGTAATCCACCAGTTGTAATATCATCAAGGCCTTTAATACCGGTTGGCGATTTAGGAAATTTAAAATCAGTTGGTTTTGGTTTATCTTTTTGCACTGTATTGATAGTTTAATAGAACAAACATATTATAATGGGCATTGTACCGAACGGCACAAATGAACCACCCAAATTTTCAGTTATGCCATGAAAGATAATGATTTTTGTCTTGTTGGCTTCTATTTGCCAGAGGCTGCGCCACAAAGTTTCTTTATATGAAGGAGGTACATTTTCTTTTGCAGTAAGTGTGATGGCCTTGTAAAGTAAACATTATAGGTTGAGGGATATGTATTAGGCTTGCGATCCGGTATTTAAAAGTATAAACAGGCATGCTTTGCTATAATCATCATTGCAGGAAGTTGCAGCACATTAATGCTGTATAGCATTACTAATGGTACAAGCGTTTACCACATCAAGTGCGCCATAAACCAGGGCAACAGAAGCTGAATAGATATAAAAATACCGGCTAAAAAATAGCAAGATTTTATTGATGGAATTCGGAATCAGAAGTTCTTACTGCGAACTTTTATCTACCGCCAAAACCGTTCGTGCGCCTAACTCGCGGGCAACCCGCATTACGCCAACCACATACTCAAGAGGCACTGTTTTATCTGCATTAATAACAACGGTAGGGTTTAGCGAATCTTTTAAAATAAACGGCATCAAGGCTGTTTTCATGGCCGAATCGCCCACAACCTGGGTAGTGCCTACAAAATAATTTTTATTTATATCTATTGATACTACCACGCTTTGCTTTGCTTTAGTATCGCTTTTGGCTTTTGGCTGCGATAGCTTAATAACATTGGGGTTAGCAAGCGTTGAGGCAATGAGAAAGAACATCAATAAAATAAAAATGATGTCGTTTAACGAATCGGTAAACACTTCCGGACCTTCTTTATGTCTTTTCCTGAGTTTCATAAAGTTACCTCGTTGGTTCTTGAAGAATATCTAAAAAATCAGCTGAGGCCACTTCCATTTTATTAACCGTTTTATCTATTTGTGTTTGCAAATACATATAGCCGAAAAACGCAATTAAACCAATGAGCAAACCCGAAATAGAAGTAACTAATTTAGTGTAAATACCACCGGCGATAGAACCTATTTCCAATTCGTTGCTGGAGTTTATTTGAAAAAATAATTGCATTAAACCTGCAAGTGTTCCTACAAAACCAAAGATGGGCGCGGCTCTCGATATAACAGAAAGGATATTTAAGTTTCGTTCGAGGTTAAACATTTCCTGCTGGGCTACGCTTTCCATGCTGGTGTCAATGGCATCTATTGGTTTACCAATACGTTGTATGCCTTTTGTTATAATGCGGGCTACGGGGTTGTTGGTGTTTTTAGAAAAACTTTTTGCCGCACTTACATTACCGCTAACAATATGATCGCGAATGATATTCATAAAGTTCCCATCTATGCGGGCAGCATGTTTAATGGCAATGGTGCGTTCGGAAAAAACGTATATAGTTGCCAGTAGCATAATTGCCAGCGGTATCATTACCCATCCGCCCATCACCAAAATCTCCAAAAAGCCTAATTTTCCATCGTGGTTTAAATCTCCTTCTAAAACGGTATTGGCAGCCGTAATTACCGAATCGGCCCCTATTTGCAGCAAGTGTATCATGTTCTGTTTTTCTTTAAGGTCGTAAATGTAGTATAACGGTTTGAATGTTGCATAACGTTTGGCGCAAATGAATATTGCTTTACCCTTTTTTGAAGGTTTTTACATGCGAGACCAACCCTTTAAAAAGGGTCTAAAACAAAGTTATTTACTGTTTCTACAAACAATTAATTTCCGTTTATCAAACGGCACTCTTTTCTTCCCAGATGCAAGCCAAATGCACAATTGTTTCTACGGCTTTATTCATATCCTGCACCGAAATAAATTCTTTTTTTGAATGAATGGCCTGCATGCCGGTAAACAAATTAGGGCAAGGCAAACCCATAAATGAAAGCCTGCTTCCATCGGTACCGCCTCGAATGCTTTCTGTTTTTACTTCCATCCCCGCACGCTCAATGGCTTCTATTGCATACCGAACTATTTGTGGGTGCTGGTCCAACACTTCTTTCATGTTGCGGTATTGTTCCGTTACTATAAACTCGTAAGAAGCGCCTCTATAATTTTTAATTACTTCGTTAACAATTGTTTTCAGCAACGTTCCTTTTTGGGCTAGACCTTCGGTTACAAAATCGCGGATAATAAAATCAAGTGTACATTTTTCGGCAATGCCATCAAACCTAACGGGATGTATAAAACCTTCTTTGCTTTCTGTGGTTTCCGGCGAAAGGTTTTTTGGCAACTGCGCTAAAATTTCACCACCAATTTTTAACGCATTTACCAGTTTATCTTTTGCATAACCAGGATGTGTAATTACGCCATGAATAACAATTTGCACGCCATCGGCGCTAAAGGTTTCATCTTCCAAACTTCCCCGCTCTCCTCCATCTAAGGTATATCCAAAATTGGCGCCCAGCTTTTCTATATCAATTTTAGCTGTTCCTTTTCCTACTTCTTCATCGGGCGTAAAAAGTAGTTTTATGGTGCCGTGTTTTATTTGTGGATGTTGCATTAAATAATTAGCGGCATCCATAATTTCGGCTACGCCGGCTTTATCGTCGGATCCTAAAAGCGTTGTGCCACTGGCAGAAATAATATCGTGCCCAATAAGCTGATTTAGATACGGAAAATCATTTTTAGAAATGACAATACTTTCATCGTCCGGTAAAACAATATCTTGTCCTCCATAATTTTTATGTAATAACGGCTTCACTCCGGTTCCGCTGGCATCTGGTGCTGTATCTACATGGCTGCAAAAACAAATAACCGGCACTTGCCTTTTTGTGTTAGTTGGAATTGTTGCATACACATAACCCCATTCGTCCATGTGTGCATCACTAATGCCCATTGCTATAAGTTCTTCTACTAAAATCCGCGAAAGATCTTTTTGCTTTTCGGTGGTTGGATGGGTGTTTGAAAGCGGATCGCTTTGCGTATCTATTTGTACATATCGCATAAAGCGCTCGGCTGCGGTAAATTGGTAATGGCTAAACATGCTTCAAATGTACGATGCTGCGCCGTTGGCCTCCTAAGCTCAAACAAAAAAGCCCCAATAGCTGAGGCTTTTAAAACCTTCTAACCCGCAATTTCTTACTTCGTACATCTAACCTCGTACTTATTACGGCATTATAATCCTGGAAGTCGGCGTTACTTCTACCAGCTCAATATCAAAAATAAGATCCTGTCCCGCCAGCGGATGATTGGCATCCAGCAACACCGTTTCTTCTTTTACTTCGGTAACTATTACCGGCAACGATTGACCTTCGCCGTCGTTCATCATTAATTGCATGCCTACTTCCGGTATCATATCGGGTGGGAACTGTGTTTTTGGAAACTCAACGATGCGCTCTGCTTCTTTCTCGCCATAAGCATCGCCGGGCGTAATTTCAACAGTTCTTTTATCGCCTACATTCATGCCCATTACTCCTTCGTCAAATCCTTTAATTACCTGTCCGCTACCAACGGTAAATTCCAGCGGCTCGCGTCCGTCGCTGCTGTCAAAGGTTTCACCGCTGCGCAGTTTTCCATGGTAGTGTACTTTTACTTTATCGCCGTTTTTAACCTGTTGCATGCTTTTTATTTTTTAATAATTAGACCAATAAATGCTAGTGTTGTTCCTGTGCTTATGTTTAATAATCTCTTTTGTCACTCACCCCTTTTTTGGGATGAATTTAGGACTACCCTTTTTTGTATGTTTTATGTGTGGTTGCCTCATAAAGCAAAAGTAAAAAGGGCAAGGTACATATTTCACGTTTTACTGTTTAATTTTTACTGAAATTTGGGTTATGAATAAAGGGCTCACCATCATCTTTTTAAGCATTTGTATAAATGCCTGTGCGCAGCAAAAAACAGCTCCCACTCCGTCCGGAATATCATTTTCACCAAATATTTTACCGGCTGCAGAACGTTTAACGGCGTATCTACCACAACTAAAAGGAAAAAAAGTAGCACTTTTTGCCAATCAAACATCTACCGTTGGCAATAAACACCTGGCAGATGTGTTGCAACAAAACGGCGTGACTATAAAAGTGATTTTTGGTCCCGAACACGGCTTTAGAGGAACCGCCGATGCAGGCGAAAAAGTAGAAAGTGGAATAGATAAAGCAACCGGCGTTCCTGTCGTTTCCTTGTATGGCAAAAAACGCAAACCATCGGCCGAAGACCTGAAGGGTATAGATGTAATGCTGTTTGATATACAAGATGTTGGCGTACGGTTTTACACCTACATTTCGTCTTTGCAGGAATATATGGAAACCGCCATCGAATACAATATTCCATTAATGGTTTTAGATAGGCCAAACCCGAACGGTCATTATGTAGATGGACCTGTGCTGGACCCGGGTTTTAAATCGTTTATAGGTATGCAACCTGTGCCTGTGGTTTATGGAATGACAATGGGCGAATATGCCCAAATGATTTTACAGGAAGGCTGGCTAAGTGCCGAAGCAATGGAAGCGTACACAATAAATGTGCTGGCGGCAAATTATCCACCAGGTGCCAAATACTTTGGTTTAACCGTAATACCGAACGAAAATTATAGCCACAAAAGCATGTATATTTTACCGGTTAAACCATCGCCAAACCTTCCCGAAATGCAATCTATTTATTGGTATCCGTCAACTTGCTTTTTTGAAGGCACAGTGTTGAGCGAAGGCCGCGGAACAGCTAAACCGTTTCAAATTTTTGGACATCCATCCTTGCCTAAAAATTTGTATTCGTTTACGCCAAATCCTACGGAAGGTGCAAAATCTTCTAAGCTTTATGGGCAGGTTTGCTATGGCTGGAATGTTAGCGGCACAGTGCCCGAAGTGCTGGAAAAAGTAAACGGGAAAATACAGCTACAATATCTTTTAAAAGCCTATGAATTATTTCCGGATAAAGACAAGTTTTTTTTGTTGCCAAAATCGGGTAAAGACAAGGAAAGTTTTTTTGCAAAACTTGCCGGCAACGCCGAGTTAATGCACCAAATTAAGAGCGGAAAAACCGAAGTCGATATTAGAAAAAGCTGGCAGCCAAAACTTGATGCTTTTAAAATAATTCGCAAAAAGTATTTGCTTTATCCAGATTTTGATACCGCAGATTTTTAGGGCGTTTTCAAATTAAAAAAACCAATCTCTGCAAATTTTTATTTTTTTGGAGAACACGCTTTATGGATGATACCTCGAATGGCCTAAGTAAGGAAGCAAAAGACTTGCGCATCGTTTTTTTAGGAACGCCCGATTTTGCCGTTGCATCTTTGGACGCCCTAGTGACGGAAGGTTTTCAAATTGTAGGTGTAATTACCGCGCCCGATAAAGCAGCAGGCAGAGGATTGTACATGCAACAAAGTGCCGTAAAAGGGTATGCAGTACAACATGGTATTCCGCTTCTTCAACCCGAAAAATTAAAAGATCCAACTTTTTTAGGCGCGTTAGAAGAACTGAAGCCGGACATACAGGTAGTGGTTGCTTTCCGGATGTTGCCGGAAGTGGTTTGGAAACTTCCACCGGGTGGAACTATCAATGTGCATGGCTCGTTATTGCCCCAATACCGCGGCGCTGCACCCATCAACTGGGTTATTATAAATGGCGAAAAGGAGACGGGCATTACTACATTCAAGCTACAGCATCAAATAGATACCGGCGATATTTTGCTGCAGGAAAAAGTAGCAATTACCCCTAACGAAACAGCCGGTAAATTGCATGATAAACTTAAAGAAGTAGGTGCGCAATTGCTGGTAAAAACAATTAAAGGTTTGGCCAATGGAACCTTAAATGAAAAGCCGCAATCTAGTATAGTTAACTTATTAGGCGATCCAAACCAAATGTCCGGCAACCCAAATTTGCAAGTTTTAAAGCACGCACCTAAATTAACTACAGAAACGTGTAAAATAGATTGGAACAAGCCTGTGGAAGAAGTGTTTAATTTAATTCGCGGACTATCGCCCTACCCTGCTGCGTTTACCGAACTTAAAGGAAAAAAGCTAAAAATTCTTGCTGCTGAAAAACATTTAGAAAAGGGTGCCGCCACGCCAGGAACGATTGAAACAGACAACAAAACCTTTTTTCGGTTTGCTTGCGCCGATGGTTTTATTGGTATAACGGAGTTGCAACTGGAAGGGAAAAAAAAGCTGGCGGTTGAAGAGTTTTTACGAGGCTACCGGGCCTCCTAATTTGCAATAAACAGCCTTATTTTTAATATATATTGCTTGCCTGATTTTTTAGAAAAAATGTAAAAACAAACGCAGGGATTTTTTAGAGCTGCCCGTTATGTTATGTCGGAGACTTTGTGTTGACAAAAGAACAGAACCCTGAACGGTGCGACGCAACGGACGCTGATAATAGTAATTGAGCTGGTTACACAATAAATGCCTTGCAAATGCCTTCTTCGATTGTTATTACAATGCTTTTAGTAATCTACTTTTACAATAAACTTATCAGTATCTGTTACCTGCAATACATTGGCTGCCGCATTTGAAATGCGCACATCTAAGCCTTTGTTTTGCGAAATACCACTCATGGCGCCCAGCACTTTTGCATAAACCGCTTTGCTGTTTGTTGGGTTTATAACACGTACAATTGTACCGGGCTCAACACCATCCATTAAAGCATAATACTTTGCATCTTGCCAGCCGCTTGCTGTTTTAAAAATTCCGGAGGTAGCGGTTTGTTCTTTTTTACCTGATGTTGTAAGCGATTGCCGTTCGAAAGCGGTTGAAAAATATCCGCCTTTGCTATCTGCTACCGCTGTTTGTTTGGGCTGTGGCACACTTGCAGCTTGCTGCTTTTCAGGCTCCGGCTTCCTGGGTGTTATTACCGGCGGCTCTTCGGTTTTTACTTCGGCTGCAGGAAGGCTTTCTTTTTTTGGCGTTGCCGCTACGCTTACGTCTGCTACACCTTCGGCGTTGAGATAGCCGACAATTAATTTTTGTCCGGGATTAATGTTGTCGCTTCCTAAATTGTTCCATTTGCGAAGGTCTGCCATTAATACCTTGCCATTGTTTACGCTTACGCGGTACAAGCCTTCGCCTTCGCCCACCTGGTAATAAACAGGGGTGCCTTTTGTGCCTGTTTGCGAAAAATTTGCGCCGTTTAGCGGAATAAGAATTGTTTGTCCAATGTTTAGCCCGTTTGCCATATCTATATCGTTAAACAAAGCAAGATCTTTGGGAGCAACATGGTATTGGCGGCCAACAGAATAAAACGTTTGTTTTGGCGCTACTGTGTGCGCTATATACAACCCTTTGTCGTTGCTTTTAACCAGCAGCGTTGTTTGGGCAAAAGAGGCAAGCGAAAAAAAGGAGATTATGAATAGTGCAATTATCTTTTTCATAGTGTTATTGATTGGCTGATACAAAGATGAAAAACTTTTTTTACAAATGAGCATCGTTATCACGCTTCAAAATACGTAATTCTTTAGGATAATAGTTGTTAATACGGTTGGGCAAAGCATTTATCCAGCCCAGCGGATGATTTTGGTAGTGAACCGTTTGCCACCCTTTTTGAAGGGTTTTTACATTTAGTTCACCTCGCTGCAAAAAAATAATGGCTTCTTCGTAGGTTAACCCGGCGCCCCGTTTATCGGGGTTTAGCAAAGGGCTTAAAGCCAGCGCATGATCGGGAATTAATTTATCGCGAATGATTTCGCCTAAAGCGGTGCCTGCATACTGAATGTAAAGCGTCCATTGAATGAGCAAAAAATCGGACAGTAGGTTTTGCGGCCAGGCGAAAACCTGACTTTCATGTTTTATAAATAGGAGCTCGTTGGTTGGTTTTATCCATTGTAAAACCGATGCTCTTTCTTTTGCTGAAATAAGGTTAGCCTTGCCAGTTTTAAATTGTTTGGTTGAAGTGGTTTGTCGCTTTGAAAAGCAAGCCAAAAAAAATCCTTCGCCCTTAACTTTATCGGGATAAAACCGGTACGCTGCGGCACCCCTTTTTGAAAGGTTTTCAACAATGTTCCAGTCTTCATCAACCTGTAACGATATACTTTCCAAATTCATTTCTTCTACCAACCAATCGCAAATGTCTTCGTCTTCTTCTTTCGAGTACGAACAGGTGGCGTAAATTAAAATACCGTTTTCTTTTAAAGCAGGCAGTACATCTCCCAAAATCTGGCGCTGTCTTCTTGAACAAAGTTCTACATTTTCGGGGCTCCACTCATTTATAGCTTCTTTATCTTTTCTAAAAAGGCCGCTGCCGCTGCATGGAGCATCTACCACCAAAACATCGAAAAAACCCGATAGCTTTTCAAACTGCCGGGCGTCCGATGAAGTAACAATAACATTGGCACTCCCCCATTTTGTGATGTTTTGTTTTAAGATTCCGGCACGCGGTTTAATTACTTCGTTGCTTACCAGCAAGCTGTTGGCAGAAAGAAGCGATTGCAGGTGTGTGGATTTGCCGCCCGGGGCAGCGCACAAATCTAAAACCCGCAACGATTTTGTAAGATCAACGGTTTGTTTTATTGCCTGCTCTAAGAACATACCCGAAGCTTCCTGCACATAATAACAACCGGCATGAAAAAGAGGATCGAAGGTAAACGAAGGTCGTTTTTCCAGGTAAAAACCGTATTGCGACCAGGGAACCTTTTGAGATTGGAGGGATGATGAATGAATATTGTGTGATGGATATTGAGTATCGTTACTCACTACAGACTCGCTATTTTCTATGGCGGTTTTTGTGGGGTTAAATCGGATAGAAGTTACCTGCCGGCTGCTGTTATGAACATGAACAAAAGGGTCTTTGTCGAAGCCTTTTACGCCATCTAAAGAGGACAAAAATTTTTGGGGAAGTTGCACAGGCAAATGTAGTAAGTAAGAATTACGGTTGATTAAAATGCCTTCTTACAAGCTTTTTATTTCGGCAATTAAATCCTGCAAAACCTTTTTTGCATCACCAAAAAGCATAGACGTTTTTGGCTGAAAAAACAGCTCATTTTCAATACCCGCATAACCCGGCTTCATACTGCGCTTGTTTACAATTACGTGCTTTGCCCTTTCCACATCTAAAATAGGCATGCCGTAAATAGGCGATTGAACATCGGTTTTAGCGGCGGGGTTTACTACATCGTTTGCTCCCAAAACCAGCACCACATCGGTGGTGGAAAATTCCTCGTTAGCCGCTTCCATTTCCTGCAATTTTTCGTATTCTACATCTGCCTCAGCAAGCAATACATTCATGTGCCCGGGCATGCGGCCAGCCACCGGGTGAATGGCGTATTTTACTTCTACTCCTTTTTCGGTTAATAACTTTTCCAATTCATGACAGGCATGCTGGGCCTGCGCCACAGCCAATCCATACCCTGGAACAATCATTACTTTATTAGCATAGGCCAAAATTACTGCAGCATCCGGCAAACTGACTTCTTTGAATTGCCCACCTTCGTGTGCCCCACCCGAAACCCCGGTATGTCCTCCGCCAAAAGAACCAATTAAAACGTTTTTTAACGATCGGTTCATGGCTTTGCACATTAAAATAGTTAGTAGGGTTCCGGCAGCGCCAACTAAAATACCACCGGTAAGCATTACTTTGTTGTCGTACAAAAAACCGCCGCAAGCCGCAGCCACTCCGGTAAATGAATTTAGTAGTGAAATTACCACGGGCATATCGGCGCCGCCAATGGGCAACACAAACAACACGCCATAGGCAAGCGACAAAAGAAGAATGGCATAAAAAGTTACATAAATAGAAGCCGTAAACTGAATATTGAAACCAGGTTTAAAAGTGATTCGTTTTCCGGTATTTACAAGATCTCCGGCATTTAGCGCATAGGAGTTTTCTATTTTATTTAAAAGAATAACAGACAAGCCTACAACGGCAACCAACAACGCAAGGTTTACAATATGCTGCCCCTTAAACGAACGATCTTTTAAAGAACCGTTTAATTTGCCCCATGCCACCGCGCTTCCGGCAAATGAAACCGCCCCGATAATCAAACCTACTAATATAGTGGCAAGCGTACCAAATGGCACCGGCAATTCAAAAATTGTTGATTCGGTGCTACCATTTGCGGCAAAGCCTTCAAATATCTGAAACGAAAAATCGGCAGAAGCAAAATGATGAAATTCAACTATAGAAATTAAGGCAGCGCACGCACCGCCCATGCCGTTAAATAGGCTAACCATCTCGGGCATGGCCGTCATTTTTACCCTTTTTGCAATGATGGTTCCTAGAACTCCGCCAATAGCCAAACCGCCAAAAATCCACCCGTAATTGTGCAGCTTTTCGCCGGTGCCTGGATTTTCGTAACCGAAGATGGTTCCAAAAATAGCAAGCGCCATTCCGGCGGCAGCAATCAAATTCCCGTTGCGGGCTGTTTGCGGATTAGCCAACATTTTTAACCCAAGAATAAAAGTGAACGACGCAATAAAATAGATGGGTATAAGTATTTCCATATTATTTTTTCTTCTTCTTTGAACCAAACATTTCCAGCATTCTGTTGGTAACAACAAAACCGCCAACCACGTTAAGCGTTCCTAAAATAACTGCTAAAAAGCCAAGTACGATGGCCAGGTAATTATCGTGCTCTGCCCGCCCCATAATAATAATAGCCCCTATAACAACTACCCCATGTATAGCATTAGCGCCGCTCATTAATGGCGTATGTAACACGCTGGGCACACGGCCAATTACCTCTATTCCTACAAAAATCATCAGCATTACTATGTAGGCTGTTTGCTGATGCAGGGAGAACCAGGTTGCTATATTTTCCATAATCTACACTTGATATTTATTGAGCTTTTAACCACAAAGAGCATGAAGGGAAAACCCACAAAAAAAAGTCTTATTATAATATTGATTTCACCTTTTCATTTACTATTTGGCCGCCGTGTGTTATGCAGCTTCCTTTCACCAAATCGTCTTCCCAGTTTAAGTTCACTGTTCCTTCTTTACTGGTAATCAGACCTAAAAAATTAAGAATGTTTTTACCGTATAATTTGCTTGCATCGGCAGGCATGGTTGCTGGTAAATTACTATTGCCTACAATGCTAATACCTTTAAAAACTATTGTTTCACCGTTTTTTGTCATTGGCGTATTGCCGCCCGTTGCGGCCGCAATATCAATAATTACCGAGCCACTGCGCATAGTGTTTAATGCTTCTTCGGTAATTAATACCGGCGCCTTTTTACCCGGTATTTGAGCTGTTGTAATAATAATGTCTGCCCTGGCAATACTTTCTGCAATACGTTGTTGTTGCTTTTGTTTGTATTCTTCTGTTTGTTCTACAGCATAGCCTCCTTCTTTCAATGCATCGGCAGCGCCTTCCACTTCTACAAACTTTGCTCCAAGGCTGGCTACTTCTTCTTTTACAGCGGCCCGCGTATCAAACACTTCAACCACAGCACCAAGGCGGCGAGCCGTTGCAATTGCCTGCAAGCCTGCTACGCCAGCACCAAGAATTAAAACTTTTGCCGGGGCTACAGTGCCGGCTGCCGTCATAAACATGGGTAAATAGCGCGGAAAAATAGTGGCGGCAAGCAGCACCGCTTTGTAGCCCGATATGTTTGCCTGCGAACTCAATACATCCATACTTTGTGCCCGTGTAGTACGCGGCAAAAAATCTAAGCTAAAAATGGTTACTTCATTTATTGCAGCCTGATGGATACGATCGCCATTGTAAAAAGGATGGTAAACGCCAATGAGTATTTTTTTAGCAGGTAACTTTTCAGGAGGTTGATTAATGGATAATATGATATCGCTGTTTTTAATTACTTCTTCCCGGTCAGTAACCTGCGCGCCTGCGTGTAGATAATCAGCATCTGATGAAAAAGAAAGCGCACCGGCGCCGCTTTCTACCTGCACTACAATCTGCTTTTTTAATAGCGCAACCACTGCTTCGGGCAGCAGCGATACTCGAGTTTCGTTTTGTGGTTCTTTCAACACACCAATGGTCATGGATAAATATTTGGTAGTGGCGCCCAAGATAAAACTTTTTACGTGGTGTTTCTTAAAAGCGAATAGTGAAATGCTGCGGAACCCTGAATTCTTTTTTAAAAAACACAAAGCCTAAAAAAAATACGTCTATAGTGCAACGAACCGCAGGGTGTCCTTTAATTTCTTTCCAGGCTTGCTCCATTTCTGCACTCCAGTGAATGTCGTCAAAAATCATAATGGTATCATTGTCTCTTTTCTTTAATAGTTGAAAAAAGTAATTCATTGTTGGCGCATACCGGTGATTCCCATCAACGTACGCCAGGTTTACAAGGGAAAGTTGGTGAAGAACTAAAGGTAAAACATCATCAAAAGGGCCTTGCAGCGATTGAATGTTATT
Source organism: Chitinophagales bacterium (assembly GCA_038243445.1). Lineage (GTDB taxonomy): Bacteria > Bacteroidota > Bacteroidia > Chitinophagales > Chitinophagaceae > Flavisolibacter. The sequence continues at coordinate 25,733 of JBBSRB010000016.1, forward strand.
TAAATTTAATTTTTTGAAATTATGCTGTGCGAGTTTTTGAATGGGCTCACTTCCTTCAATAGTAAATATAGTTGAACAGGGGGCTGCAGACGAAAGATAAGCTGTGGTGATGCCTAAAGAAGTGCCTAATTCTACAACCATTTCAGGACTATATTTTTTTACCAACCGATAAAACAACCCACTCCATTTTTTTGATTTTAAAGCCGTTTTTGCTACCTGCGCCACTGTCCGGATTTTGCTGCTACTAACTCTTGATCCGGCACCAAGATCGTTAATGTGCAAAAGCGTTTTGTTTTGTAATAACCCTTTTCGCACCGTTTCTATCCCGGTTGGTAGCTGAAAGTTTTGTCGATTATTTAAAACATCTAAAATAAATTCAAAAACAAACGGCGAGTGCATGCCGTGCCCCTTGCTATTGAAAGCCGTGCTGTAATATTGAAGATATTTTTTTGCTATTTGAAAAGAAGTGTACACAGGTTTCATGTAGGTTTGAGAATGGAGAGTAGAGCAAGAAATATTAGTATCTCTCCCACACTTCAAACGTATGATCGTATGCATTCTTTTCATCCATTTTACACTTAATTACTTTGGTTTGCTTCCATTGCCTGCCATCCAATTGCGGAAAAAAAACGTCGCCTGTAAAGCTATGATGAATGCGGGTTAAGTAAACACGTCCAGCTTGCGGTAGCGACGAGGCAAATATCTCGGCACCACCAATTATAAAAATTTCGTTTACACAATCTCTCTGTGCCAATGCAATAGCTTCCTCAACAGAATGAACCGGAAAAACACCTGTACTTTGCCAATCATTATTGCGGGTAATTACAATATTTTTTCTTCCGGGCAGCGGTTTCCCAATAGACTCAAAAGTTTTTCGACCCATTAAAACAGGCATTGCCCACGTAAGGTTTTTGAAGTATTTTAAATCGTTTGGTAAATGCCAGGGAAGCTTATTGTTGGCTCCTATAACACCGTTTTCACCGGCAGCTACAAGCAGCGAAACAACAAAAGGCTGATCTTCGGCGCTACCGCTACTCCCTTTAAAATCGTAATTAGCTTTTTGATTTGGCTGCATGTTGTAAAGAAAGGAAAAGATTACCAAACAGTACCTTGGTACCCCTTTTTTAAAGGTTTTACACTGCTACCGGGGCTTTAATAGCCGGATGAAAAAGATAATTTTCTAAACTAAAATCAGTAAACTTAAAATCAAAAATGCTTTTTATTTCGGGATTTAATTTCATTTGAGGCATTGGAAAAGGCTTACGCGAAAGTTGCTCCTGCACCTGCTGTACATGATTGTTGTAAATATGCACATCGCCAAACGTGTGAATGAAATCACCCGTTTTTAAATTGCAAACCTGCGCCATCATTAAGGTTAATAATGCATACGACGCAATGTTAAAAGGCACACCTAAAAACACATCGGCACTGCGTTGGTAAAGCTGGCAACTTAGTTTTCCATCCGCTACATAAAATTGAAAAAGTGAATGACACGGAAGCAAGGCCATTTTTGAAAGTTCGCCAACATTCCAGGCGCTTACAATCATCCGGCGACTATCGGGAGTGGTTTTTATCTGATGGATTACGTCTTTTATCTGATCGAACGTTTGCCCGTCGGCGCCCTGCCAACTCCGCCATTGCGCTCCGTACACCGGACCTAAATCGCCGCGTTCATTGGCCCACTCGTCCCAAATGCGAACACCATTTTCTTTTAAGTAGCCCGTGTTTGTATCGCCCCGCAAAAACCAAAGCAACTCGTGAATAATGCTTTTTAAGTGAAGTTTTTTTGTAGTTATCAACGGAAAACCTTCTTCTAAATGAAACCGCATTTGATAACCAAAGGTGCTAATAGTACCCGTGCCGGTACGATCGGATTTGTGAACACCTGTATGGAGTATGTGCTGTAAAAGATTTAAATATTGTTCCATTTGTTTGAACCAAACTTTTATTAGGTTTTAAGGAATTGGAGGAAGTGTTAGAAAATGTAAGCAACAATAAACGGAAGATCAAAAACAAGGTTCTATTCTGAAATAACCAAATAAAAATGTACATAAAAACGAACCCTACATCCTGTTTGCTTACACGCTAAATTCCAAATACCCGATCTTACACCTTTCGGTGGGCTGTGCCGGGCTCGAACCAGCGACCCTCACGTTGTCGACGTGATGCTCTAAACCAACTGAGCTAACAGCCCTATAATGCTACCACACCCCTTTTTAAAGGGTTTTTTAAAGCCTTCGACGCTTCAATTCTTTTTCAATTAAATCAAGTTCGCGGTTTGTTTGTCCGCCAACCGATGTATTTTCCTGTGCGCGGCGCATCAGGTAAGGCACTACATCTTTTATAGGCCCAAACGGCAGATATTTGCTTACGCTGCAGCCCACTTTTGCCAGGTTGTACGTTATGTTATCGCTCATACCAAAAAGTTGGCTAAAATGGATGTGATCGTGATTTAACGAGTACCCTTTTTCTACTAACAGATTGGTGGCATGTAAATTACTCCATTCGTTGTGCGACGCCACAATCACACCAATATTCTCTAAATGATCAATACAAAACCGAACGGCGTCATTATAATCGGTATCGGTTGCTTCCTTGGTTGGTTGTATGGGTGATGCATACCCTTTTTCGGCAGCTCGCTTTCGTTCTTTTTCCATATATGCACCACGAACAAGTTTTACTCCAAGTAAGAAATTGCGCTCACAGGCGGCTTCGTACGATTGCATTAAAAACTTCAGCCTGTCGTGGCGGTACAGTTGCAACGTGTTGTAGATAACCAGTTTTTCAACATTGTACTCGGCCATCATCAGCATGGTTAATGCATCTACCGGGTGTTGAATCCAGGTTTCTTCCGCATCTATTAAAAACCCGATGTTGGCTGACGCAGCAGCTTCGCATATTCTTTTAATTCGTTGGTGCACCCGCTGCCATTCTTCTATTTCCGAAGGGCTTAATTGTTCAAGTGCTTTTTCGTAGCGCCCTATCAGCGTATCTGATGGCATGTTTTCCATTAGGCCATTTAGCTTTTCAAGCAGTCCAAACCGCGCAATGCCCGTAACTTTCACACTCAAAAACGGCACGTTCGGCTGCGTTGCGGCAAAATTAATAACGCGAATAAATTCTTCTCGTGCCTCATCATAAAAAGCTTCGCCTTCCTTGCCTTCTACGCCATAATCTAAAATTACCTCTACGCCATATTGAGCTAATTTTTGTGCAACCGGAATAGTTTCAGCAAGCGTTTCGCCACCCACAAACTGCTTAAAAATGGTACTTTTAATAATGCCCTTTACCGGCAAACCAGCTTTAATGCTCCACGGTGCCAGCCGTGTACCCAATTGTACCAGCCAGGGTTTTGCCATAAGGTTAAAAAGCCAATGCGCTTGCTTTAAATCGGCGCTTGATTTGTGGGCAAAAGCAACTTCGGTATTGTCGAACGAAATGGGTTTGTTCATGTCGGCAACAAAAGTAGGTGGAAAGCTTGATTGAATGAAAGCGTTTTAAAGGTGATTACCGGAAAAGACGAAAGCTTTTTGTAAAGAATGAATGTTTACTGAAAACAGAAAACTTTAAACGTCTTCTGCTGTTACCTTTGCGCAAATTTTTACACCATGCAGGTACGTAAACCCTCTGAAAGCTTTACTATGATGACCGAAATAGTGTTGCCCAACGATACTAATGTTTTTGGAAGCCTCATGGGAGGACGTTTAATGTACTGGATGGATATTGCGGCGGCTATTGCAGCGCAGCGCCATTGCAACGCGCCGGTAGTAACCGCATCAGTAGATAATATTTCGTTTGAAAACCCAATAAAATTGGGCAACACAGTACATATAGAAGCCAAAGTTACCCGTGCTTTTACTACCTCCATGGAAGTTCATTTAAAGGTATGGGGAGAAGATTTTACGCAGCAGTTCCGGTACAAAAGCAACGAGGCTTATTACACCTTTGTTGCGTTAGATCCAAACCGCAACCCGCGCCCCGTGCCAGCAGTAGCACCGGAAACTGATGAAGAAACAAAACTTTTTGAGGGCGCTTTGCGCAGAAGGCAACTGCGGCTGATACTGGGCGATAAAATGAAACCAGACGAAGCCGCAGAATTGAAAGCTTTATTTGTGAAATAACCCTTTTTTCAGATCAAAACAATACGAAGATTTTGTTTGATATTCTGATGTAACCGTGTGTTGTGTGTTGATGCTCTTTTTCGAAGGTTTTCTTTGCTTTCGCGCTCCAGGTTGTGTTATATAAAGCTTAGTTGGCGCTGATTTAGCTACTGTTATTTATAAATATGGCACACATGCGTATAGCAATTAACGGTATGGGGCGCATTGGACGGCTGCTTTTCCGCCGGCTGGTTCAATGCCCCGGAATTGAAGTAGCAGCCGTAAACGATATTATGGATGCCGAAAACCTGGCCTATCTTTTAAAATACGACTCGGTTTACGGCACCGCACCGTTTGAGCTTTTGCTTCAGAACAACCAGTTTATTATCGGGGAACAAGCAATTCCTGTATTTCGGGAGCCAAATCCATTATTACTTCCCTGGAAAGAATTGGGGGTAGATGTGGTGCTTGAATGTACGGGGCAGTTTTCTAACCTGAGCAGCGCACAAAAACACCTGGACGCAGGAGCGAAAAAGGTGTTGCTTTCCACCACCGGTTCGGTTGATATACCGCTCCTAATTTACGGCTACAATCAGCAACTGCTATCTGACAACATACAAATAGTTTCGCCCGGGGGCTGCATGACCAATTGTGTAACCACCGTGCTCCTTGTTTTAAAAGCCGAATGTATCGAATCTATGCAGCTAAACGTCATTCATTCATACACATCGCGACAACAATTGGTAGATGCGCCACATGCCGATTTCCGGCGGGGGCGGGCTGCTGCCGAATCAATTATACCTGTTCCGGTAGATTTGGCGGATTCGCTGGAGCGTCTATTTCCATTGCTGCAAAATAAAATGGCCGCAACTACCACGCGGGTTCCGGTAGCCAATGGCGCCCTGGCTGATTTTACCTTTCTACTAAAAAAAACCCTGACTAAAGAAACCATAAATACACTTTTTGAAAAGGCTGCAGAAAGCTACTTAAATGGTATTTTGGCTTACACAGAAGAAGCTCTTGTATCTCTTGATGTAAAAGGCAATGCCCACTCGGCGGTTGTTGATGGTTCGCTTACTTCTGTAGCCGGGCGGCAGGTAAAGGTATTTGCCCTTTTTGACAATGAATACGGTTACACCAGCCGCATAATCGACTGGTTAAGGTATTGGAATACTGCGAAGCAATCGCTTTCTTTGCAACAATGACAAAATGCCATTTGTATTGAGTATGTTTGTTATAAATTGAATAATCCCTAACCTTTGAAAACCCTGAACTTAAAAAATGATTCTGCCATAAAGTAGCAAAACACTTTACAGCCAGGTTGTTTTTTAAGCTGCGCCCTATGTTAGAAAACAAATATAGTATTGACATTGACGAAAGCAGGCATCCGTACAACGCTTACCTGGTTTTGCCTATGGATGTTTTGGAACAATTAACGGCGCTTTTGCTAACCGAAATTATGTGCGGGGCAGCAACAACGGGTGAAGACAACACAGTAATTCTGCAATTGTTTTTAGATAAAGAAAAAATTGAAGAAGTAAAAAAAGCGTTTGTTGTTACCGAAACCAAAGTAGAGCCGGCATAGAAATGAAAAGCTGCTTTATAGGAAGCACTCTTAAAAATCGCGTGTTTTTTCAGTGCCTGAATACTGGTTTTGTGTTTGCGATGGGGAACTAATAAAATTGTAAAAATTATGCGCAAAGGATTGGCAGAAGGAAACAAATCAATTCCGTTTACCCTTTCTTCTCTTAAAAAAATAGAAGCTGACGGGTACAAATTTGTTCAGGTAAAAGGCTTAACCATGGACAGACACTACGATTATATTGAGCCGCATTTTTTGGTGCTGGTGCCCATGAAGGAACTTCCTTTAGATCAGGCCGATAAAGATATTTACGAACCAGTACCCAGCGAATTACTGAAAAAATGGGCATTGGAAAAAGACGAATACATGCAGATTGTAATTGCAAACGTAGCTTAACTGGCTTTAAAAAAGATCTGAGCTGAACTGTAAAAACTTTTCTAAGGTACCACTACCCCTCTTCGAAAAAACTTTATATAGGTAGTTGAGGTAGCTTCTCCAATGACCTACTGAACAGGTACTTATGCAAAGACAAAAACTTCATAAAAGAATTTGTTTGCGCCTCAGCAGGTTTTCAATGTTTTTAAAAAACCA
>JBBSRB010000017.1:0-31668 GCA_038243445.1 Chitinophagales bacterium
CGTCTATTTGATTTTTTACGTTTGTAAAAAAATATCTACCCTTTTTCGAATGTTTTTAACCATTTTATTTCCGGTTCAACAAACATCTATAATGAAAAACCAAGTGCCGGTTCTTCCTAACTAAATTGGCGCTCTTTGCAGCGAAACAAACAAACAAATGCTCTATTAAATAACAATACAATTTGAATGAAAAAATCAATTGCTGCTTTAACCAATCTTTTATGCGGGCGCATAACCAGGCGACTTCAACTAATGTTCGTTTTTAGTTTGCTGGTCTGTCTGCAAGTGGCAGCCCAGGAAAAGGGAGTAACCGGCCGTGTTACCACGCAAGCGGGCGAAGTTTTATCTGGTGTTTCCGTTACTGTTAAAGGCACTAACATTGGCACCACTACAGATGCCCAGGGTAATTATAGCATTTCAGTGCCCAATTCAAATAGTGTACTGGTGTTTAGTTATGTTGGTTATGGTGCCCAGGAAGTTACGGTAGGAAACCAGGCAAATATTACTATTACCATGAGTGCTTCTGCAACTACTAACTTAAACGAAGTGATTGTGGTAGGTTATGGTACGCAGCGAAGAAAAGAAGTTACCGGTTCTGTTGCATCTGTAAGAGGTGCGGAATTGGCAAAACAACCTGTGCTTACAGCCACGCAAGCGGTTCAAGGCAAAGTGGCAGGCGTTCAGGTAATCAGCAGTGGAGATCCAAATTCACTTCCAACTATCCGCATCAGAGGAACAGGAACTATGCTTGGCGGCGCAAACCCTTTATATGTAGTAGATGGAGTAATAAATGATGACATCCGCAATATTAATAGTGCCGATATAGTGAGCATGGATATTTTAAAAGATGCCTCGGCCACAGCTATTTATGGTATGCGTGCAGCAAACGGCGTGGTATTAATAACTACCAAAAAAGGGCGCACCGGCAGAATGATTATTAGTTATGATGCAAGTTTGGGTGTGAAAGAAGCAACAAGATTGGTAGATATGGCTGGCTCACAGCAGTACGCCAATTACATAAACGAAGCAGAAATTTATTATAACAATCGTGATACCGCCATTTCACTACAACAACTGGCAAGCGGCGGTAATACAGATTGGTATGATGAAGTGCTTAAAAAAGGCTTTTTTCAAAATCATAACCTTAGCTTAAGCGGCGGCAGTGAAGCAATAACGTATTTCTTCAGTGCCGGTTTTTTGAGTGATGAAGGCATCATTTATACCAATAAATTTAATCGGTTTACGCTGAGAAATAACAATGAATATAAAATCACCAAAAACTTAAAGCTGTCTACGCTATTATCCTATAGTCGAAGCACTGTGCGCAATGTAGATCTGGGTGTATTTAACGTGGCTTACCGGGCTGCTCCTTATGTATTTGCAATGAAAGATGATAAATATGGCAATACATCACTTTCAAATAACGTTGGCAATCCCATTCTCGATTTAGATAAAAGAAATGACGGCGGCCAAGGTGATCGTTTGCAGGGAACGCTGGCTTTAGATTTTAAGCCCGTTAGCTGGCTGGCTTTGCGCAGTTCTCTTGGTGTTGACCGTGGAAATTTTAGAAGTACGGCTTACCAATACCGTTTTGCCAACGAGGGTGATGACAACGTGTTTTTATCTGCAGGCAGCAACCAGGTGCGCAACAAAAGCGTGCTGGACGTAAGCCAAAGCGAGGGAACCCGCTGGGTGTTGGATAATACAGCCACAGCAACCAAACAGTTTGGTGAGCACAACATTAGTTTACTAATAGGCACAACTGCCGAAGAAATAAGGGGGAATACGTTAAGCGGTCGCCGTACTGATGTGCCGGAAGATAAAAACCAATGGTTTCTGGGAGCCGGTGCTACTACAGGAGCAATAAATGATAACACAGGTGATAAGTCAACCCGAAATTCTTACCTGTCGCGCTTAAACTATAATTATGCAGACAAGTATTTTCTTACAGCCACCATGCGTGCTGATGGTACTTCGCGGCTACCGGAATACAATCGTTGGGGTTATTTTCCATCAGTTGGTTTAGGTTGGGATGTAGGCAGCGAAACGTTCATGAGCAATCAAAACATGTTTAAAACGCTAAAACTTCGCGCCAGTTACGGGCAAGTTGGAAACGATCAGATAGAAAGTAGTTTGTTTCGCCCCCTCGCAAGACAGAATATTCCATATTTTTTTAATGGCAATGAATACCTTGGTATTGCCTTTGAGCAGCTTTCTGATTCTAACCTGAAATGGGAAGTAACAAAAGAGGCAGATTTGGGTCTTGACTTTGCTGTGCTAAACGGAAAGCTTTCCGGTACGCTTGACTTTTATTCTAAAAAAACACACGATGCCTTAGTGCAGGTAAATGTTCCAGGAATTTTGGGTGATCCGGATAATTTATATGTAACCAACGCAGCTACTATTTCTAATAAAGGAGTAGAGCTATCGCTTGACTGGAACCAAAGCATTAACAGGGACCTACGTTATAACCTGAATGTAAATGGTGCATACAACAAAAATGAAATTAATGGGCTAAACGGTGGTCAGCCTCTTTCTTCAGGTAATATAAATGGATTTTTAACAACAAGATCTGATAATGGTCAACCTGTTGGCAGCTTTTTTTTATTGCAGATGGATGGAATATTTCAATCGGCAGAGGAGATAGCAAAATCTGCTCAGAAAGATGCCCGGCCGGGAGACATCCGCTACCAGGATACGAATAATGATGGAAATATAACTGATGAGGACCGGGTTTATTTTGGTTCTTACCAGCCAAAATATACATTTGGCGTTAATGGCGGCGCTAATTACAAATCTTTTGATTTTAGCTTTGGTACGTACGGTACCGCAGGAGGAAAGATTTACAATGGTAAAAAAGCAGCGCGTCCTAATTTTAAAGATAACGTAGAAGCCAAAGTGGCCCGCAACCGGTGGACTCCAAATAATCCATCCAACACTATTCCAAGAGCTAATGTAAATGCAGAAAGAGCTTCTTCCTATTATTTAGAAAACGGTGATTTTTTCCGCATTAACAATTTAACCCTGGGCTATAAATTAGGAGGCAATGCGCTTTCTGCTATTAAAATGCAAAGCCTGCGCGTTTATGGAAGTATTCAAAACCTGGCAACCTTTACTGGCTATAGTGGCTTTACTCCGGAAATAAATAACGGCAGTACGTTAGCTGGTGGCATCGAATCAAACATTTATCCAACAACACGCACTTTCGTGTTTGGTGTAAACGTAGGTTTCTAAAAAAAAATTATAAGTGTAGCATGAAAAATAAAATTTTAAAAATAGGGGCGGCCGCAAGCCTTATTGTACTTGCCGGTTGTAAAAAAAGCTTTTTAGAAGTAGCACCTCAAGGGCAACTTACCGAAGAACTGGCCTTGAAAGACCCACAAGCAGCTGAAAAATTAGTAACTGGGGTGTACAACACTTTGTATTTCGGTGGGTTTGATATTACAACAGTTGGCTTTCTTTGGGTGCTGGCAAATGATATAGCCAGTGATGACGCAGATAAGGGTAGTTCGCCTGGTGACTTTGATGTAAACGGAGTAGGCGATATTGATAACTTCAGGCACAATGCGAACAACTTTATATTCGATAATATATGGAGGGGACATTATGCAGCAATTACACGAGCCAATAAAGCCATTAATATTTTAAATCAAAGCAGTTTTGAAGAAGTTAGAAAAAACCGTTTGTTAGGAGAAGTTCGTTTTCTTCGCGGGCTTTATTATTTTAACCTGGTTCGCTTTTTTGGCGGCGTTCCTAAAATTGATAGGGTTTTACAACCTACAGAAGGTAACAGCGATGCCGTGCAAACAAGAGCAACGAAAGAAGAAATCTATTCATTTATTATTTCTGACCTGGAATTTGCAGCAGCTAATTTACCACTTAAGGGAGATCCAAACACGCAGGTTGGCCGGGCAAATAAAGGAGCAGCTCAGTCCTATCTTGCCAAAGTTTATTTGTACCAAAAAAACTGGCAAAAGGTTTTAGAGTTAACAAACGAGGTAATTACTTCGGGTAAATATTCTCTTGCGCCCAATTATGCTCAGGTATTCAGGGAAAGCGGCCGAAACAACAGCGAATCTATTTTTGAAGTGCAGACAGGAATTAATGCAGGCGAAAACGCTGTAAGCCCTTTATTCAGCAACGGGCAAGGCCCACGTGGAAGGGGCGGGTGGAACGACCTTGGTTTTGGCTTTAACACTCCTACCTCTGACCTGGCAAACTTCTATGAAGATGGTGATACACGCCGCGAAGGCACAATCATTTTTATTAATCCTACTGTTCCAGGTAATAGCACCGGAACAGTGTTATGGGATGGCTTTCGCATTCCGTCTAAAGATTCTGTTGAAAATGACCGGTACAGCTACAAGGCTTATCATAGTAATATTGCAGAATCGCCCCAGGTATCTGCTAATAAAGATACTAAGCCAAAAAATATCAGGTTGATGAGGTATGCAGAAGTATTATTAATGTATGCTGAAGCAGCAGCCATGCTGGGAAATGCTGATGGTGCTATTAAATTAAACATGGTGCGCAGCAGGGCTAACCTGCCGCCAACAACACTTAGCCAAATGAATGTTTGGGAAGAGCGCAGGGCAGAACTGGCCATGGAACAAGACCGGTTTTTAGACCTTGTTCGCCAGGGACGTGCAGGCACTGTTTTAAGGGCGCATGGAAAACCCTTTGTTGATGGTAAACATGAACTGTTTCCAATTCCGCAGCCACAACGCGATTTAAGCGGTGGAAGGTTATCACAAAATCCCGGCTATAATTAATTTTAAAAAATAAAACATGATATTCAATTACAAAAACAGTTCTTCAGGCAGTGCGCTACTTCTGTCATTGCTGTTATTTACACAATGTACAAAGCCCAACACCGATGATGATTTTCCAAAGGGAGATCCGCCACCTGTGGCCGGAGGTTTTGTTAACTCGTCAGAAGTTAGCCCTTCCAATTTGGTAGGTTATTGGAACTTTGACGGAACCTTGAAGGATAATGTTTCCGGCACATCTGCTGTAGGCACTAATATAAGCTTTACAAAAGGCATTAAAGGTCAGGCAATGCAGGGCGCAATAGGTGGGTATGCTATTGCTACTCCAAGCGAAGCTGTTAAAACTATTGGCAGTTATACCATTTCGTGGTGGACAAACAGTCCTTTAAATACAAATGGTATTGTAGGAATGGTTAACTTTTCTGATACACAAGGCTTTTGGGGCAATCTCAATACTTTCTTTGAAAATGGAGGCAATCCTGATAAAATGCGTTTCAAAGCTATCTTCGCCAGTGGGGGCAGCACCTTTGACTTTGGTGTTCAGGAAGTAGTGGGCAGATGGAATGCATGGAATCATTTTGCGCTTACTTATGATGGTATTGATAAGTTTACAATTTACATTAATGGTACTGTTGCTGCCTCAGGCACTAGGCCAGGATTAGGCCCAATTAAGTTTACCAACTTTGGACATATAGTTTTTGGCACTGTTCATTTTATGACATCGCCAAGTCTTACTTCAGGTTCTACTAATCAGGACTGGGCTAGTTATTTAACCGGTCAATTAGACGAAGTAAGAATATATAATGAAGCACTCACGGCAACAGAAGTTAGTGCACTTACTATTTTAGAAAAGCAGGGAAGGTAACGAACAAAAAAAGCTTTTCTTTAAATAGAGCAGCTTTTTTCATCCTTCCTCTGTATAACTTTTCGGCCTCTTTTATTTAACTCTATGCACAATAATGAGCCGTATTTTCTTTTTTTCCTTACTTCTTATTGCCGGTTGTACAAAGCAGAACAGAAATCCTTCTGTTCCACCAACTCCTCCGGTTCAAAATTTTTCTGTCCTTTCTGTTAATCTTAATGGTCAGCAAGTTACAGGCACTGCGTATAATATTCCCGTTACTGCCACATTTAAAATAAAATTTTCAGCCCCTGTAAACCGCAGCAGCGTCAATACTATTTTATTTAATTCCAACGGTGTTGCTGTGCCTTATTCGATTGGATATGAAAATGGCGACAGCACGATTTTACTTCAATTAACCACGTTACTGCCGATAACAAAATATTCGCTTACTATTTCTTCATCGGTACTTTCAAAACAAAATACAAGTTTGCAATCTGCCGTAAACATAAATCTTGTAACTGCTTTAGCTCCGACAGATAAGTTTCCCCGCATCTCCGACGATGAACTGCTAACATTGGTACAAAAACAAACATTTAAATACTTCTGGGACTTTGCTCATCCTGTCAGTGGGCTGGCAAGAGAACGCAATTCGTCGGGAGATGTGGTAACATCCGGTGGTAGCGGTTTAGGAATCATGGCAATCATTACAGGCATTGAACGTAAGTTTATAACAAGGGCGGAAGGCTTGCAGCGTATGCAGAAAATAGTTGGGTTTTTGGGAAACAAGGCTCAAAAGTTTCACGGTGCATACCCGCATTGGTTAAACGGTGCCACCGGTGCAGTTGTACCTTTTAGTACGAACGATGATGGCGCAGATTTGGTGGAAACGTCATTTCTTATTCAAGGTTTAATTACTGCCCGTCAATTTTTTAACGGTAGTGTCCAGGCAGAAGAATTATTGCGTAATGATATCAATACTATTTGGAAAGGCGTTGAGTGGAATTGGTTTCGCAAACAAGGTGAAAATGTATTGTATTGGCATTGGAGCCCAACTAAAGAATGGGTTATGAATCATCCTATTAAAGGATGGAACGAAGCTTTGATTACTTATGTTTTAGCTGCCTCTTCGCCTGATTTTGCTATTCCAAAAATAGTGTATGATGCAGGTTGGGCGCAAAATGGCGCTATCGAAAATGGCGCTTCTTATTATGGTATTACATTGCCTTTAGGACCTCCATTGGGCGGACCACTCTTTTTTGCACATTATTCTTTTTTAGGCATTAATCCTACTTCTTTAAAAGACGCGTATGCCGATTATTTCGTTCAAAATAAGGCGCATGCGCGTATCAATTACAATTATTGCATTGCCAACCCAAAAGGCTGGTATGGCTACAGCGATTCTTGTTGGGGATTAACAGCCAGCGACGATCATAATGGGTACAGCGCCCACGAACCTAATAATGATTTAGGCGTGATTTCACCAACGGCAGCACTCTCTTCTTTCCCGTACACACCTGCCGAGTCAATGAAAGCACTGCATTTTTTCTACTATACATTAGGGGATAAAATTTGGAAAGAGTATGGTTTTACAGATGCATTTAATTTAAGCATTCCCTGGTTTGCAAATAGTTTTCTGGCTATTGACCAGGGACCCATTATTGTGATGATTGAAAACCATCGAACGGGGTTATTGTGGAACTTGTTCATGAGTGCGCCGGAAGTAAAATCGGGCTTGCGCAACCTTGGTTTTCAAAGTCCGCATTTGTAACCAGTTTTTCTTAATTGAAGATATTTTTTTTATTGTTAAACACTAATTATATTATTATAAACAAGTTCTTTTGAAGAGTATATTATTTTGCTTTCCCTTCGCAGTCGTTTTCTGCATAACAGGTTTTAGCCAAAAGGCAAAACCGTTTAATGCTGCAGATCGTCCTCGGGGCTTAACCGACACTGCTTTGTTGGAATTGGTTCAAAAACAAACCTTTCGCTACTTCTGGGACTTTGCCCATCCGGTTAGCGGCTTATCAAGAGAGCGCAGTAATATAGCTTACGATTATGGCGATGAAGTAGTAACAACCGGTGGCAGCGGCTTTGGTGTAATGGCAATTATTGTGGCAGCGGAACGAGGGTGGATAGGCAGAGATACCGCAGCAAAACAATTGCTGAAAATGGTAAAGTTCTTATTAAAGTCCGATTCTTACCATGGCGCTTTTCCGCACTGGCTCCACGGCAGCACCGGTAAAACCATTCCATTCAGCCGGAAAGACGATGGCGGTGATTTGGTAGAAACTTCTTTCCTGATGCAGGGACTTCTTTGTGTGCGGCAATATTTTAATAAAGAAAATAAAATAGAAACAGACCTGCGCAACCGGATAAATAGTTTATGGAATGACATTGAATGGGACTGGTACACCCGGGGCGGCGAAGAAGTTTTGTATTGGCACTGGAGCCCCAACAATGGGTGGGCTATGAACTTTCCTTTACGTGGCTACAACGAAGCGCTGATTACTTATGTTTTAGCTGCTTCTGCCGAACGCTACACGGTATGCAATGCAGTATATAACCGCGGCTGGGCGCAAAGCAACTTCTTTAAAAATGGCAAAATATTTTACGGATTTACATTGCCGTTAGGCTTTGATTTTGGCGGGCCTCTTTTCTTTTCGCAATACTCCTTTTTGGGATTAGACCCGCGGGGATTAAAAGATCAGTACGCAGATTATTGGGAACAAAACAAAAATCATACATTAATTAACAGGGCTTATGTAATTGATAATCCTAAAAAGTATAAAGGATATGGGCCAAAAAGTTGGGGACTTACTGCCAGTGATAGTTGGGTAGGATATGCTGCTCATTCGCCTACCGAAGATTTAGGTGTTATAACGCCAACAGCGGCACTTTCGGCTTTTCCTTATACACCGGAATATTCTATGCAGGCACTCAACTATTTTTATATCGAAAAGGGCGATAGCTTATGGAGCGAATACGGTTTTAAAGATGCGTTTAGTGAAAGCAAAAACTGGTATGCAGCTTCGCATTTAGCCATTGACCAGGGACCCATAATTGTAATGATAGAAAATTATAGAACCGGTATGCTTTGGAACTTATTTATGAGTTGTCCGGAAATAAAATTTGGGTTAAAGAAATTAGGGTTTCAAAGCCCTCATTTAAAATGATAGGGGTTATAATTTACCTGCGGATAGAACTACAGTATAGTTAGGTACCCTTTTTTAAAGGTTTTAATAACTATCATTTTTAAAAAATAAATTGGTTAGATGATGAGACTGCGGGGTTACAATATTGTTGATTTTAGGATAACATTTTTCTACTTTAGACAGGTAACAATATTTTGTACTTGTTTAATAGTTTCCTGTTTTGCCTACAGCCAACCGGCACAAAAAACCTATTGCAATCCCATTAACATTGATTATGGGTACACACCTATTCCCAACTTTACCAATTGGGGAAAACACAGGGCCACAGCGGATCCTATAGTAGTAAACTATAAAGGCGATTATTATTTATTTTCCACAAACCAGTGGGGCTATTGGTGGAGCAATGACATGCTTAACTGGAATTTTGTTGCTAAACGGTTTTTACGACCCTGGAACAAAGGTTATGATGAATTGTGTGCCCCTGCATTTGTTATTTTAGGCGATACAATGATTGTTTTTGGTTCTACCTACACCAATAATTTTACTATCTGGATGAGCACCAATCCAAAAGCAAACGAATGGAAGCCACTTGTAGATTCCTTTGAAATTGGTGGCTGGGATCCCAGTTTCTTTACCGATGATGATGGACGTTTATACATGTATAATGGAAGCAGCAATCGCTACCCGATGTATGGTATTGAGCTAAACCGAAAAACGTCTCAGCCTATTGGCACACGGCAGGAAATGTATTTATTAGAACCCTGGCGTTATGGCTGGCAACGTTTTGGCGAGCATATGGATAATACATTTCTGGACCCTTTTATTGAAGGTTCGCACATGACAAAATACAAGAACAAATATTATTTGCAATACGGTGCTCCTGGTACAGAATTCAGCGGTTATGCAGATGGCTTGCTTGTTGGCGATAAACCGTTAGGGCCGTTTACACCGGCTTCAGATCCGTTAAGTTTTAAATTAGGCGGTTATGTTCGCGGTGCTGGTCATGGCGCAACGTTTCAGGACAATTTTAAAAATTACTGGCATATATCAACTACAGTGCTTTCAGTTAAAAATACGTTTGAACGCCGTCTGGGTATTTGGCCTACAGGGTTTGATGAAGACGATGTTATGTGGTGCAACACAACCTTTGGCGATTATCCGCATTACATTCCTGATGCCCGATTTGAAAATGCAATTTATGGAGCTGAAGGCAAATCGCCTTATTTTACAGGTTGGATGCTCCTTAATTACAACAAGCCCGTGCAGGTATCTTCTACATTGGGCGGTCATCATCCAAATAATGCAGTAGATGAACTGATGAAAACTTACTGGAGCGCAGCTACCGGCAATGAAGGAGAATGGATACAAACGGATCTCGGAAATGTATCAACTGTAAATGCCGTGCAAATAAATTATGCCGATCAGGATGTTGCAGAAGATAGATTGGGGAAAGCGACAGATCAATATCATCAATACAAATTGTATTATTCTAAAGATGGAATAAAGTGGAACTTGTTAGCAGATAAAAGCGGCAATAAAACAGATGTGCCCCACGATTACGTGGAACTGCAAAAACCAGTTCAGGCACGTTTTATAAAACTCCAAAATAAGCACATGCCAACAGGCAAGTTTGCGTTGAGCGGTTTTAGAGTATTTGGAAGGGGAAACGGTAAAAAGCCTCCTGCGGTAAACCAGTTTGTTGTTTTGCGAACAGAGAAAGACAAGCGAAGCGCCTTTATAAAATGGAGCCCTGTTGATGCAGCATATGCGTACAATATTTATTATGGCACTCATCCTGATAAATTATATACAAGCATTATGGTGCATGGCAATAATGAATATTGGTTAAAAACGATGGATTCTAAAAAGGCATATTACTATACTATTGAAGCAATAAACGAAAACGGAACATCCGAGCGAACTGCGGTGATGAAAGTGGAATAAAGTAGCATAATTTTAAACACCTCAAAGAATTATAACGCATATAAAAAATCTTAAAAAAAGGGGTTTAATTAAACAAAGCTGCGCTAAAAAAAGCATGAAAAAAGGTATAATATTATTTGGTCTTCTTTTTTTAGTGGCCTCAACAAGCTTGTTGGCTCAAAATCACCAACTACCATTTTGGGAGGAAATAGAAACCTTTAAAAAAGGGGACAGTCTTCATTTTCCTGCTCCGGCTCAAATTTTATTTATAGGTAGTTCTTCATTCAGAATGTGGAAGAATATACATTCGGCGTTTCCGGAGCATGCAATTATTAACCGGGGGTTTGGTGGCTCTTCGCTGCCCGATGTGACGACGTATGCAAATGATCTTATCTTTCCTTATAAACCCAAACAAATTGTAATTTACTGTGGCGAAAATGATATTGCTGCCGCTGACACG
Source organism: Chitinophagales bacterium (assembly GCA_038243445.1). Lineage (GTDB taxonomy): Bacteria > Bacteroidota > Bacteroidia > Chitinophagales > Chitinophagaceae > Flavisolibacter. Next base: position 11,149 of record JBBSRB010000017.1, read on the forward strand.
GTGAGTGGTAAAATGGTTTATGAAAGATTTAAAACACTGTTTTGTCTTATCCGACAAAGAGCGCCCGAAGTACCAGTTGTTTATGTTTCCATGAAGCCAAGTCCATCCCGTTGGCAGATGAAAAACAGAATGATAGAAGGAAACGAATTAATAAGGAATTATTTAAAAAAACAAAAAGCTGTAAAATTTGTAACAGTGTGGAGACCGAAGCTTGGTAAAGATGGAAAACCAGATGAAAGCTTATTTGAAAGCGACAATTTACACATGAATGAAAAAGGCTACGCTATCTGGAAAAAACTTATTCAGCCGCATTTAATTCAATAACTTTCTTGTGGATAATATCTATAAGTAAAAATAAATACTCTTGTACAAAGGCTATTTTTTACGTAAGGGGAAGTGAAGAAAATAATTTAAAACAAACGGCAAAAGCAACCTTTTATCTAAAGAATATAAATACACATAAAATATGCTAAAAAAATTATTAATTACAATTTTTATTATTATTGGATTAGAAGCAGGCGCCCAAATGCCGCCGGATGCAAAAATGAATTCTTTTGTTTCCAACCTGATGAAAAAAATGACGTTGGATGAAAAAATCGGCCAGTTAAATTTGCCTGGTGCCGGAGATATTACCACAGGTCAGGCTTCCTCCTCTGACATTGCAAAAAAAATTGCTGAAGGTAAAGTAGGTGGCTTGTTTAATATTAAAGGAGTAGAAAAAATAAGAGACGTACAAAAGATTGCAGTAGAAAAAAGCCGGTTAAAAATTCCATTACTTTTTGGTATGGATGTGATTCATGGTTACGAAACAGTGTTTCCAATACCGCTTGGGCTTTCCTGCTCATGGAACATGAAAGCTATAGAACAAAGTGCCCGAATTGCAGCTATTGAAGCCAGCGCCGATGGTATTTCCTGGACGTTTTCACCGATGGTTGATGTTTCCCGCGATCCGCGCTGGGGGCGCATTTCAGAGGGAAATGGTGAAGATGCGTACATAGGTTCGCAAATTGCTAAAGCAATGGTACGCGGTTACCAGGGAACTGATTTAACAAAGAATAATACGATAATGGCCTGCGTAAAACATTATGCTTTGTATGGCGCAGCCGAGGCCGGACGCGATTACAATACAACCGATATGAGCCGCATAAGAATGTACAACGAATACTTTCCGCCGTACAAAGCGGCGGTAGATGCGGGTGTAGGAAGTGTAATGGCTTCTTTTAACGAAGTAGATGGAATTCCCGCAACCGGTAACAAGTGGTTAATGACGGAAGTTTTGCGCAGACAATGGGGTTTTGGCGGTTTTGTAGTAACCGATTACACCGGCATTAACGAAATGATTGACCATGGAATGGGCGATTTAAAAACCGTTTCTGCGCTGGCGCTAAATGCAGGCATTGATATGGATATGGTGGGCGAAGGATTGCTGACCACTTTAAAACAATCGCTTGCAGAAAAGAAAATTACAATCCAACAAATCGACGCTGCCTGCCGTCGGATATTAGAAGCAAAATATAAATTAGGCTTGTTTACAGATCCGTATAAATATTGCGATGTACAGAGAAGCAAAACTGAAATCTTTACAGAAGCGCATCGCAAAGAAGCAAGACAAATTGCAACAGAAAGTTTTGTACTGCTTAAGAACAAAGGCAATGTATTGCCCCTAAAAAAAAGTGGCACTATTGCGTTGATTGGACCCTTGGCCGACGCCATTGAAAACATGACTGGCACCTGGAGCGTGGCAGCAAATAATTCAAAATCAATTACTGTTTTAGCCGGGTTGAAAGAAGCAGTTGGGAGCAGCGCCAGCGTTGTTTACGCCAAAGGTTCTAATCTTACAAAAGATACGTTGCTGGAGCAAAGAGCTACTATGTTTGGCAAAGGTTTACACCGCGATGCCAGAACGGCTGATGAATTATTGCAGGAAGCAGTAGCTGTTGCAAACAGCGCCGATGTAATTGTGGCTGCTTTGGGCGAATCGGCCGAAATGAGTGGCGAAAGCAGTAGCCGTACAAACATCCAAATCCCCGAAACACAACGGGCATTATTAAAAGCACTTTTAAAAACCGATAAGCCTGTGGTGCTTGTGTTATTCACCGGCCGGCCATTGGCGCTTAAGTGGGAAAGTGAAAATGTACCTGCCATTTTAAACGTTTGGTTTGGCGGTTCCGAAGCAGGTGCGGCCATAGCCGATGTGCTGTTTGGCGATGTGGCTCCTTCGGGGAAATTAACCACAACCTTCCCGCAAAACGTTGGTCAGGTTCCCATTTTTTACAATCACAAAAACACCGGGCGTCCTCTGCCCGAAGGGCAATGGTTTCAAAAATTCCGTTCGAATTATTTGGATGTTTCTAACGAACCTCTATACCCGTTTGGCTTTGGATTAAGCTACACTGATTTTAGTTACGGCGATATTAAACTAAATGCCACAACTATTAGAAAAGGAGATTCTATTACCGCAACAATTGCCGTAACCAATAGCGGAACAAGAGACGGGGAGGAGGTAGTGCAACTTTATATTAGAGATATGATTGGAAGTGTAACGCGGCCTGTGAAGGAATTAAAAGGATTTCAAAAAGTAATGATAAAAAGGGGCGAAACAAAAAACATAACGTTTACTATTAGTGAAGAAGATTTGAAGTTTTATAATTACGATTTAAAGTTTGTCTCTGAACCAGGAGAATTTAAAGTGTTTATCGGTGGTAACAGCAGGGATGTAAAAGAAGCAAACTTTACATTACTTTAATCCATTTCATTCAACAAAACCTTTAAAAAAGGGTTGTCAGTAAAAAACCTGACGACAATCATACGCCACACCTTGCGCCTGCTTGCGGCATCAAAGTAAAAAAACCGACCTTTGCACCTTAAATGTTTTTATAAATGAAAAAGATACACTTACCCCTTGGGGCGCTTTTAGCACTTTCTATTTTAACCGCCTGCGGCAACAACGAGCCGGCGGCTAACACTACTGAAACAACAACAGAAACCACCGCGGAGCCAGCGGTAAAAGAAGTAACGCTAAATGTTACCGGTAACGACCAGATGAAGTTCAGCACCACCGAATTGCGCGTAAAACCCGGACAAAAAGTAACCATCGTTTTACAAAATGTTGGTACGCTTTCTAAAGAGTCAATGGGCCATAACCTGGTTATACTGCAGCCGTACACCGATATTGAAGATTTTGCAAAAAAAGCGCAGTCTGCAGGTCTTGATAAAGGTTACATTCCGGAATCGGAAGCTGAAAAAATTGTAATACATACCAAATTGCTTGGACCTGGCGAAACAGACACCATTACGTTTACCGCACCAGATGAAGGCGAGTACGATTTTATTTGTTCTTTCCCCGGCCACCACATGAGCATGAAAGGAAAGTTTATTGTAGCACCTTAAGCTAACATTTTTTTGATTGAAAACCGTCTTTGTAAAAGGACGGATTTTTTAATTTATAGAAAGGCTGCTTAAAGTATTCACAGCTTTCTTATCCAGGTGCCAATAGCCACTGCGCATGCTAAAAAAACGGAGGCACCAATAAGAGCCAGGTTTTTTGGTTTATTTTTCATGTTTAACTTTTTTTAATCTTCACAAATCTACGTGTACCCTTTTTTAATGGTTTTTGAAACAAGCCAAATAAGTGCAAATCTTAACGGCCTGCCAGTTGTTCTATAATCAAAAAACATCACTCATCTGCCCCGCAAAGAAATAACAAAATGGTGTCGCTGATAAAACCTTTCAAAAAGGGTCTTCAATACTCCTTATCATCCATCATAAATTCAACTTTTTAATTTGCTATATTCAACTACTAATTACTGGCAGCAATGAAGAGAACAATCAAAACACTTATATCTTTTAAATTAGAAAAACAATGTTCAAAATGCTGTGCAATGGCCGTAAAAAGGTTTGTGGCTATACTGGTTTTTGTTGCCTTTTTTTCCGGTACTTACGCTCAAATAATTGGGAAGGTTGCCGATCCGGTAGAATGGGTAAACCCGTTAATGGGCACCGATTCTAAACCAAGCCTTTCAAACGGCAATACTTATCCTGCTATTTGTGTGCCGTGGGGAATGAATTTTTGGGTACCCCAAACGGGCGCAATGGGCAACGGCTGGCAATACCAGTACAGTGCCGATAAAATCCGCGGATTTAAACAAACACATCAGCCATCGCCGTGGATGAACGATTACGGCCAATTTTCCATTATGCCGGTAACCGGCGGCATAAAATTTCGGCAGGAAGAAAGGGCCAGTTGGTTTTCGCACAAAACAGAAATCGCAAAACCTTACTACTACAGTGTTTACCTGGCCGATGCCGATGTTACTACCGAAATTACACCTACCGAAAGAGCGGCTCAATTTCGCTTTACCTTTCCAAAAGAGGACAGTTCTTTTATTGTTGTGGATGCCTTCGACAAAGGTTCTTATGTAAAAATAATCCCGGAGGAAGGCAAGATCATTGGATATACTACACGTTACAGCCGCGGCAATTTGCCCAATTTTAAAAACTATTTTGTTATTTATATCGATAAACCGTTTGCTGTTTCGTACACCTGGCACGACAGTACTTTGGTAAAAGATTCGTTAGAGATGAACGCTGATCATGCAGGCGCCCTTGTTGGTTTTAAAACTGTGAAGGGAGAGCAGGTTAGCGCTAAAGTAGCTTCATCTTTTATTTCGTTTGAGCAGGCAGAAATTAACTTAAGGAGGGAGCTTTCAACCGAGCCATTTAACACCACAAAAAATAAAGCAAAAGCCGTTTGGAATAAAACGCTCCAAAAATTAGCGGTGGAAGGTGGAACGGCAGACCAGGTAAAAACATTTTATTCTTGTTTGTACCGGGCGGTGCAGTTTCCGCAACGGCTGTACGAATTAGATGCTCAAAATCAAATCGTTCATTACAGTCCATATAACGGTAAAATACTGCCTGGTTATATGTTTGGCGGCACTGGTTTTTGGGATACGTTCCGGGCCTTGTATCCTCTTTTAAACCTGGTGTATCCTTCTATCAACAAAGAAATGCAACAAGGTTTGATAAACGATTATAAAGAAGGCGGCTGGCTGCCCGAATGGTCGAGCCCTGGATATGCCAATATTATGATTGGAAACAATTCCGCTTCTGTGGTGGCTGATGCCTATATAAAGGGCCTGCGCGGTTATGATATAAATATTTTGTATGAAGCACTGCTGCATGGCGCAAATAACGAGGGCCCGATGGAAGCCATAGGCCGAAAAGGCGTACAATATTACAACGAGTTAGGGTATGTACCTTACGATGTTAAGATCAATGAAAATGCAGCCCGAACGCTGGAATACGCGTACGATGATTTTACCATCTATCAGTTAGCAAAAGCTTTAAAAAGACCTGGAGCAGAAATAGATTTGTACAGGAAACGTTCGCTTAATTATAAAAACCTGTTTGACCCCGAAACAAAACTGATGCGCGGAAAAAATAAGGACGGTTCTTTTCAAGTTCCGTTCAATCCATTTAAATGGGGCGATGCGTTTACCGAAGGAAATAGTTGGCATTATAGCTGGAGCGTTTTTCATGATATAGAAGGATTGAAAAAGGCAATGGGCGGCAACCAAACTTTTGTAACAATGCTCGATTCTGTTTTTATAATGCCACCCCTATTTGATGCAAGTTATTATGGAGGCGTCATTCACGAAATCCGCGAAATGCAGATTATGAACATGGGGCAATATGCGCACGGAAACCAACCCATTCAGCACATGCTTTATTTATATAACTACGCAGGTCAGCCCTGGAAATCTCAGTACTGGATAAGAGAAGCAATGAGCCGTTTGTACCAGCCCACGCCCGATGGTTATTGTGGCGATGAGGACAACGGACAAACTTCTGCCTGGTATATTTTTTCGGCGCTTGGTTTTTATCCTGTTTGTCCTGCTACCGACCAATATGTTTTAGGTTCGCCCTTGTTTAAAAGTGTTACCATAAAGTTTGAAAATGGAAAAGTTTTAAAAATTGGCGCGTCAAATAACAATGCCCAAAATGTTTATGTACAAAGTCTGCAGTTTAATGGAGTTACTCACAATAAAAACTGGCTCAATCATTTCGAGCTACAAAAAGGTGGTACTTTAAATTTTATTATGAGCGATAAACCTAATAAAAGCCGCGGCACTTCGGCAACCGCTTTTCCTTATTCTTTATCAACCGATTAATTATCTAATTTTAAGAAAACAACCTTTACAGGTAAACGATAATTAAACAGTTCAGGCAAACGTTCAGGCAAGGTGAAAAAAATTTTTCTAAACCACAAAAACCTTATAAAAAGGGTCTGGTATAAATTCTGCATGGTAAACAGTTTTTGAAACCCTTTAAAAAGGGTATTGTAAACCTTCTTCATCAGTAACAAATCAGATTATGTATAAACTTCTGTCTGCCTTTATTATAGGCGCTTCTGCATTGGCTTCTACCTGCAACACCAACAAAACTAACGGCACTAATGAAACGCCGGGCGTTTCTGCTTCAGATTCAACGTACCCACCGGTGGAAACAAAATCACCCAACACCAATTACAAGCCCGCATTTGCAGGACAAACCCGTGTTGCCGGCGTGACCACCTCTACACCTTTTGAAGCCACTATTGTTACTTCCGACTTAACAAAGCCCTGGGGGATTACTTCTCTGCCTGATGGACGGTTATTAATTACGGAAAAAGGTGGAACCATGCGGATTGCTACTTCTGCCGGAAACCTGAGCGAACCCATTACCGGTTTGCCCGCCGTTAATTCATCGGGGCAGGGTGGTTTGTTGGATGTGCTTATTGATCCTGCATTTACAAGCAACCGCATGATCTACTGGACTTTTTCCGATAAAACACCGGAAGGAAACTTAACCGCCGTAGCCAAAGGAAAATTATCGGCCGATGAAAAAACGGTTGAAAACGCGGTTGTTATTTACCGCGCAACACCCGCTTATAAAGGAAATTTACATTACGGTTCAAGAATTTTAATGGATAAAAGCGGCAACCTTGTTTTCAGCACCGGCGAACGATCTGATTTAGAAACCCGCCCGCAGGCGCAGCAACTTAATTCGGCCTTAGGAAAAATTATTCGTATTACAACCGATGGAAAACCCGCTGCCGGCAATCCTTTTTTAAATAACTCAGCCGCCCGTCCCGAGTTGTATTCTTATGGACACAGAAATGTTGAAGGGCTTGCACTACATCCACAAACCGGCGATCTTTGGGAAAACGAAATGGGCCCCCGCGGCGGCGATGAGGTAAACCTGATTGAACCCGGAAAAAATTATGGCTGGCCTGTCATTACTTATGGCATTGAATACAGCGGCAAAACTATTGGCGATGCGCTTACCCAAAAGCCCGGACTGGAGCAGCCCGTTTATTATTGGGACCCGGTAGTTTCGCCCAGCGGAATGACTTTTTACAGCAGCGACAGAATGCCTGAATGGAAAAACAATTTGTTTATTGGCGGATTAAACAGCAACCACATTGTGCGGCTGGTAATTAATAACAACAAAGTAGTAGGCGAGGAGCGGCTTTTAGCTAACGAAAATCAAAGGTTTAGAGATATAGCCGAAGGAACCGACGGTGCGCTGTACGCTATTACTGACGATGGAAGATTGTACCGCATTGCGGCAAAGTAAGTGAAGGAGATGATTAGGATTAAAAAAACTACGGAAGTTGCTGACTCATAAATGTGGTATTTGGCTGCTCTTACTTAACATCTGTAGCACCGGGCAATAATTATTTAGCCTGCGAGCAGACTTTACAATAAGATAGCAACGATAAACTTATTGTAACAAAAAAGGAAAATGAAAACGGCAACTATATTAAAAATCCTTATCGTTATAATTGGATTGTTTTCCTGCTCAACCATACCCAAAGACGCAGTGGCTGTAACTCCTTTCGATAAAGAAAAATACCTCGGCAAATGGTACGAGATTGCCCGGTTCGACTTTAAGTTTGAAAAAAATTTGAACAATACCACGGCTGAATATTCTTTAAATAAAAACGGCACAATTAGAGTAGAAAACAGGGGGTTTAACACTAAGAAGAAAGAATGGAAACAAGCTATTGGTACAGCCAGGTTTGTTGAATCAGAGGATGTTGCAATGCTTAAAGTTTCGTTTTTCGGCCCTTTTTATTCTGGTTATAATGTAATTTCAATTGATACAGCTTATAACTATGCACTTGTGGCCGGAAAAAATCTTGACTATCTGTGGATTTTATCTCGCGACAAAACTATACCCGACAGTGTAAAGGCCAGCTTCCTGAAAACGGCTGAAAAAGTTGGGTACAATACATCTGAGCTTTTATGGATTGAACATAGCAAAAATAGATAACGCAGGCAGAACGATAGCGGCTCCCTCTTTAAGCACAACATAACGAATACTAAAGTTTTATATCCAACAGGGAGCGCTAGAACCAGCAAAAAAGGCAAACTTATAATCTTATAAATATGATAAAATTGTATCTATTGCGGTACTTAACTCTTCGTGAGGCATACTTTCGCTTTCCATTTCAATAACGTTTGACATCATATTTCTAAGGCATTCAGACGAAAAGTATATACCGCTTTGTCAACACAAAGTGCAGGTTTGGAAGTGATGAAAAATTAAATGAGATTAGATGATCAGTTAATTGGAAACCTCGGAGTTTCGGGCAGAGGAGGTGGCAAAAACGGCCATAACATAGCCGTTAATACAGTTACTAATTCAGGGCTTCAAACAAATAATAAATAGGTAAAAGGTAAATCAAATTAATATGAAGAAATCATGTTTTTTAATATTGTTTTTTCTTGCTTTCGCAAGTATTTCATTTGCCCAGGAAGGTATCTACCAGTTATCCAGTCATATTTTAGACATAACTTCTGGTAAGCCTGCGGCAGATGTTAAGATCACTTTGTCAAAGCAAGATAAAAATGATCAATGGATGGTTGTTTCAGAAAAATATACGGACAGTAACGGGCGAATAAAAGATTTTTTAAAACAAGAGAGTAAAAGCCATGTAGGAACTTACAAACTTACTTTTCATACAAGTTCCTATTTCAAAAAGACGGGGCAAAAAACATTTTATCCGTTCATTGAAGTTGTGTTTGAACTTTCAGACAATGAACATTATCACGTGCCAATCACTCTTTCTCCATATGGTTATTCTACGTATAGAGGAAGTTAGAAAATTATCGCACTGCTGTTGATGTAGCGCTAGCCGGGCCTCTTCTGTTCTGCACAAGTAGTTTTACAAACAATCAATAAAAAGGTGGCTTACACTTCTTTAGTATAGAAATGTAAGCCACACATATTTACCCTACTAACGCCTGTTTTGCTTCTGCAGTTCCGATTATGGATTTAACTTCACCAGGATCAGTTTTTTGTACAGAGATAATCCCTTGCTTCCTTTAACCCGTACAAAATAAACGCCATCATTAAGACTTTTCAGGTTTGATGTAATTTTCAAGGTTCCGTTAGCGCTGCCATTGTAAATTTCCGCAACGCGTTGGCCAGTAACCGAAAATACACTGATGTTTACCTGCTGCTCAATCGGAACGGCGCATTCAACAGTTACCATTCCATCTGATGGTATAGGATATACAAACAATTGTCCGGGATTGCTGGTACTGGTTTGAAGAACCGGAAGCTTAACATTGTATCGCGAAACGTTTCTCCGGGTGAAAACCCTTTTTCCTCTCTTATTCTTTTATATATCAGCATTTCCGGAAAAGATGGATGGCGAACGAAAAAATAAAAAAAATTTGATGACTTTTTAAAAGTTAATCGATGTATAGGTAAGAAGTTAAATAGCTAACCAATCGCAAATACACGCCACATCTAAAAAATTTTACGCTGGATACGTTTTTCTCATGTTTCGTTCGTTTAATTACGAGGGGCTTTTCTAGGCCCCTTTTTTAACTGTTTTTGATAAGATTAGTACAGTGGTAGAAGAAATCAGTTGTTACTAAATAAATCATTAAAAATTGTTGACATTTTACACAGTTTTCAGATGTAGTATAAATAACCACCGTAAAAAACGATCATGAAAAAATTAAACTTCATTCTGAATCTTTTTATTGCAGTTTTACTGCTTGTTGCTTGTAAAAAAAGCGATACACCCGATAGTCCTGATGAGGGCAACCAACCTCCCACTACCCAAGCCGATATTGCCAGTATTGATCAGGCGGTGCAGTCCTTTATGACCACTTATGCCATTCCTGGTGTTTCCATTGCCATCACCAAAAACGAAAAATTGGTGTACGCAAAGTCGTACGGAAAAATGAGCAGTTCGGATAATACGCCAGTTACTAATTCAAGCCTCTATCGCATAGCCAGCGTATCAAAGCCCATTACATCTGTTGGCATAATGAAGTTGCTGGAAGCAGGAAAGCTTACAATGGATTCAAAAGTATTTGGGCCAGGCAGCATTTTAGGAGCCGATTTTCCATCAGCTCCTGCAGGCGTAAATGATATTACAGTCCGCCACCTGCTACACCATACGGTTGGCGTTTGGGGCAATGATGGTAACGATCCTATGTTTAAGCAGCCTACTTTAAACCACACGCAATTAATTAACTGGACGCTTGCCAACTACCCGGCTACATCTGGCAGAGGCACCTACCGCTATTCTAATTTTGGTTACTCGCTTTTAGGAAGAATCATTGAAAAGTTATCAGGCAAATCTTATGAGCAGTTTATAAAAGATGAAGTGCTTAAACCATCGGGTATTACAGATATGTCCATTGGCGGCAGCACACTTGCCGACCGTAAACAGGGCGAGGTGATTTATACCGGACAGGGCGGTTTCAGTCCTTATGCTTATAATGTACCGCGCATGGATGCGCATGGCGGATGGATAGCCAGCGCAACCGATCTTGCCCGCTTTATGGTAAGGGTAGATGGGTTTAGCGCCAAACCCGATATTTTAAAAGCTGCTACCATTAATACAATGGTAACACCTTCTGTTCCATCTTCTTATTATGCCAGCGGATGGGGCGTTAATTCGGCTAACCATTGGTGGCACACTGGTGGCATACCGGGAACTGCTACGGAAATCATCCGTTCTGCTGGCGGCATTAACTTGGTGATATTGTGTAACTCCAGGAGCAATTCGTCCAGTTTCAACAATGCTCTTGACGGCTTGTTATGGCCTTTTGCTTTAAACAGCGCTACTCCCTGGCAAGATATAGACCAGTTTTAAAATGTTTCAATAAGAGTCAATGCCGAAAAAGCATTTGCAAAACTGTTAGGAATAACCTTAAATCCACTTCTCATTTAACTAATCAAACATCAAAAATGAAATATTCGAAATTTATCATGCCTTTACTATTTGCAGGTTTATTATTTACCTCCTGCAAAAAAGACAGTCCCGCAGAGCCTGAACTTCCCAAACAGCAGGATATCGCTTCTGTTGATCAGAAAATTAGCGATTGGATGACGAAAAATAAAATGCCAGGGATGTCTTTGGCGGTGAGCAAGAACGGTAAACTTGTATATTCAAAGGGCTACGGGGAAGCAAACACAGATACCCATGAAAAAGTAACAACGGAATCGCAGTTTCGCATTGCAAGCGTAAGCAAGCTGATGACTTCAGTGGCTATCATGAAACTGATCCAGGATGGAAAAATTTCAATGGATCAAAAAGTTTTTGGTACAAACGGTGTGCTGGGAACTACTTTCGGCACGCAACCTTATAAGCAATATGTAACGGATATCGCCATAAGCGATCTGCTTCGCCATACATCTGGCGGGTGGGGACAAGATAACGATCCTGCTTTCTTTAACAATAACATGGATAAGGCAGCGACCATTAACTATACCCTTAATAACCTTACACTTACCAAAAAGCCGGGTACCTCTTTTGCCTACTCCAATTTCGGTTATATGCTGCTTGCCGAAATCATAGAAAAAGTGAGCGGTAAAAAATATAATCAGTTTGTCACAGATGAAATATGGACCAAAGTTGGAGCAAAAAATTCTTTCATTGCTGCCTCTCAACTTTCCGGCAAGCTCCCAAAGGAAGTGGTCTACTACGGACAGGGAAGTGACGTTCCGTTTGTATATAACATGAATCTTTCCAGGGGCGAAGGCGCTATGGGCTGGTTAAGCACTCCAACCGATTTACTACGATTTGCCACTGCAGTGGATAGTTCTGCAACAAGGCCTGATATTCTTTCGCTTTCTACAATAAAAACTATGGTAACCACCACTCCGGCAAGTGCAGGCTTCGGTTTCCATTTTGGTTCTGGATGGGTGGTAGAAGGGAGTGAATGGTTTTGGTGGGGAACTCTGCCCGGAACATTTGCTATCCTTTATCGTAATAGCAATGGCATTTGCATTGCGGCTACGGCAAACAGCCGACTGCAACCCAACCCTAATAACAGTCTGAATTCATTCATAAACGTTATTAATTTCATCACCTTTGAAAATAATATTCCGTGGCAGGATATAGACCAGTTTTAAGAAGCGTTTTAATATGATTTTAAGGAGTTTTGAAAAGTTTACGAAGAAGCCGTTTGTATTTTTTAGAGAGGGATTATATCGTAAAAAACCTTTAAAAAAGGGTAGTGTATTAATTAGATTGGTTTTATTTTCAAATGAAATACGAAACATTTTTAAAACGAGCTTACTTAAAACCTTTAGAAAAGGGTACTGAATAAAGTATAATTAATAAAACTAGGTTTACAATAACAGGCTTTTATTGTGTTTGATGGCAATTATCGGCGCAACTGATTTCGTTAGATAAATTTTTATTGTAACTTGATGGCATCTTTTTAAAAATGCCACTAACCACACTAACCAATAATTCAAAAGCGCAAGAGCAGGTGCGTGCCATTGAGAACAATGATGAAATAACGCTGAAGATTTTTTACCAGAACAACTATCCAAAGGTGGAAAAGTACGTGTTGGAAAATGGCGGAACAACTGATGAAGCAAAAGATATTTACCAGGAAGCTTTTATAGCGGTGTGGCGGGCTATTCAACTTAAGAAATTTCAACCACAAACCGAAACTTCGCTGGACGGATACCTTTACCAGGTTGCCAGAAACAAATGGTTAGATCAATTGCGATCCGCAAAACGAAAGTCCATAATTCCATTAACAGATGGAATAAACAACAGGGAAGAAGTGCCGGATGTGTCGGAATGGGAACAATTGCAAATTAATAGCATAAAGGCAAACCTACTGTTGCTTGGAGAAGTTTGTAAAGATGTTTTAGCTCGCTTTTATTACCACAAACAATCTATGCGCACAATAGCAGCCCACCTGAACTGGACCGAAGCAACCGCAAGAACTAATAAATACCGATGCCTTGAGCGGCTTAGAGAGGCGATAAAAAACAATAAACCAAACCTTGAATAAACACCAACATATACCCGAAGAGCAACTCGAAGAAATAGAACGTTTTCTTCAGCACCAGATGTCGCCTAAGGAAACGCAATCATTTTTATTACGCCTGTCCGCCGATGCGGAACTTGAAAAGAGCACCAATGAAATGCAGCTGCTTGTTACCGGCATACAAGAAGCTTCGCTGCAAAAAAAGCTGGCTCATTTTCATGAAGATCTGTCCCCGGTTTCAAACATTAAAAAAAGGGGTACGGCTACGATAATAACCTTTAAAAAGGCTTTGGTAGCTGCATCCATTGTTGGCGTAATAGCTGTTCTTGGCTGGCTTTTCCTTTTAAAGGATACCAAAGAAGAATCGTTATTCGCACAGTACTTTCAACCGGATGCTGGACTTATTAGCGCCATGAGCACTTCTGACAATTATGAATTTGACCGTGCCATGATCCATTACAAAACCGGTAATTATAGCGCAGCCATCAAAACATGGGACAGCCTGCAAACCATTAATCCCAATAACGATACGCTCAATTATTTTTTAGGTTCGGCTTATCTGGCAAAGAAGGAAGTGGGCAAAGCCATACCTTATATGCAAAAAGTTTCGGCGGCGCCCAATAGCTTTTTTGTAAAAGATGCGCATTGGTATTTAGGACTAGCGCTGTTAAAACAAGGTAAAAAAAAGGAAGCAATACCCTTTTTAAAAAGTTCGGATCATGCACAAAAAGATAAGCTTATACAAAAGTTAAACGAATAATTGTAATAATGAAACTGATGCTTTTAGATGCGGGTTAAATACCAACAAAACGATTGCAATGCACTGTAAAAAGAACAGCAATAAACTTATAAAATACTTTCTCTTTACAATAGTTGTTGTTACAGTTCGGGTAGGTTTTGCGCAAGCTCCCACTTCCGCAAGAGCAGCTATAGAAAAAGCCCTTTCAGAAGAAGATTGGGATAAAGCCGATGCGTTGACAAAAAAACAAATCAACGCTTTTTATGCAGCAAAGAACATTGACTCGCTAAACGAATACATTTTTTATATTGGAAAAATAGCCCAGGAGAAAGAAGGTGCTGAGGCAGCGGTAAAAAAAACCACTCTTTTTATTGAAAAGATAAAAACGCTAAAGCCTGCGCCGGTGAAGTTGCGCCAAACCTACCTAAACGCAGGTGAAGTGTACGGGATGGCAGGCAAGAAAAATGGGGCTTATAAAGCTAATGAGGAAGCGCTCCGCTTCACTTTGTTAATGCCCGATAAAACCGGCGGTGATTTAGGCCTGGTTGAAAATAATCTTTCCACTTACGCACAACGCATGGGCGACCTCCATTTATCGGCGCAACATGGGCGAACGGCATTAAAACATTTGTTGTCTGATGCAACGGTTAATTATGAGCGCTTGTATATTTCGTACAATAGCATGGGAACAATTATGTGGTATGCTTCTAAATTAGACAGTGCGCTGCACTATTTTAACAAGGCTGCTCAAGCGCTGGAAAAAACACCACATACACCCTTAAATCAATATTACCGCGTTGCTATTATTCAAAACAATGTATCGGCAATTTATGCACTCCAGGGTAAAATTACAGAATCAATAAATGCTTTAAAGCAGTGCATCAACAATAATAAAAGCTTTCTTTTATCTAAAGAACCACATCCTAAAAAAGCAGCCGCTACAGAACTTGGGTTTGAAGCAATAGATAACCTGGCCGGAAAATATAAAGACCTCGGCGATTATAAGCAGGCGCAAAATCTGCTGACTTATTCTTACCAGCAGAAACAGGCACAATTAGATAAAGATGATCCGGCTATTTTCATTTCTCAAATATTATTGGGACAACTTTTTTATGCAACCAAAGAATTCGATAAATCGCTGCAGTATCTTACCAATGGATTGACCAAGATTGCAGCCTCTGGCGGCGATTATCTTTTTTGGCAAGCCGATGCCTGTAACACCCTTGCACTTCTTTACGATGCAAAACACAATATAAAACAAGCTGACTATTATTACGAAAAAGCAGATGCACTTTATGAGGAATCTTTACAAGGGGCTTACGATAATATCTATTTAGATTTTATAAGAAACGCTGCACTTTTCTATGCCGAAAACAAGCAGCCAAAAATTGCCTTATCCAAAGCAAACAAAGGGTTTAATTATATTTTAAAAGCGGAAGGAACAGGTTCGCTTCCTCATTTTTATCAACTATTGAATTTAGCGGAAGTGCATTTTGCTCAAGGTGCTTACAACAAGGCGTTGGAATATGCCAACAAAGGAATTAAGGTTATTAATACAATTAGTAAAAGCAGCAGTAATGCACTCGACTCTATACACACAGAGATAAAAAAACCAAAAGCAATATTGATAAAAGCTAAGTCGCAGTATAGTTTGCTTACAGTAAAGAACGTGGTAAACCTAACTGCTATTCAGGAAGAATTAAAGGAAGCGCTCAACATTCTTGAGAAACGAAAAACCGTCATTCACGATCCGCAGGATATAGGATTAATGATGGCTGACCACACGGAGCTGCTTGAGTTTATTAAAAAGATAACGCTTGATTTATTTACTACCACGGACGCCATAAGTTATGCTGATGAATTAATAGGCCTTCATGAGTCGGGCATTTACAATCGTATCCGTTCGCGGTTAAATAAGAGCCATACGGCGCAGTTTGCACATCTTCCAGCCGACGTTTCGCAGAAAGAAAATCAATTAAAAGAAGCCGTGACCGCAGCTTTAAATAGCGATGGAACACATGATCAAAAAATAGGCGCCTACATTCAGTCGGTGGATAACTGGAATAATTACCTGTCTCAGTTAAAGGTGCAATATCCACGTTATTATAAAATGCGCTATGCATCCATTTTTCATTCTGTAAACGAATTACAGCCTTTTTTTCCACAGCAGACAACCATTATCAGGTATTTTTTTGTTGGAGACGATTTGATGGCTTTAATCACCGACAGAACACAAAAGAAGCTAATTAAACTTTCAAGTACAAATCTTGAAAGGAGCATTAACGCTCTATCTGAGCCAATGCTTGATATTAAAAAAGGTGCATCTATTCTTCATAGTTTACATCAGCAATTATGGGCGCCACTTGAGAAAGATATTCTTTATAATAAAGTGATCATTATACCCGATGGCATTTTGTTCAACTTCAATTTTGAAATTTTAACGCCTAAAAAAATTCAAAGTTTTAAAGAATTGGGCACGGGCAGTTTATTATCAAAGCACACCATCTCTTACCAATACAGCCTTTTTCTCTTAGCTCCAAATGTGGATGTTGCCCCTATTGCCAGGAACTTTGTTGCTTTTGTACCGGGCTTTTCGGATGATAATAAGCAACAATATCGTAGCTCCCGGGAAGGAAGCCCGTATTTCGATGCCGCCTACCTTACACTTTTACCGCAGCCGTTTACACTTTCTCTTGCTCAAAAAGTTCAAAAGATGTTGGGCGGAAATTCTTACATTAATAATGAGAGCACTTTACGTTCGTTTAAAAATAACGCAGGCAGCCATAAGATAATACATATTGGTACACATGCTGAAGCCAACAACTTTTACCCCGAGTTTTCACGACTGATTTTCGCAAAAGATACGGGTGTAAAAGAAGAAGCAAACTCACTTTACCTTTTTGATATTTACAATTGCGATTTAAGATCAAATCTTACCGTGCTCACAGCCTGCGAGTCGGGAAAGCCAGGTTACAAGGACGGCGAAGGAATGATTTCTTTAGCGCATGCTTTCAATTATGCGGGAAGTGAAAGCATCATCACCGGTTTATGGAAGATTGATGAACAATCGAGTGCTGTGTTGATGGATTTGTTTTATAAATACATTTTAGATGGCATGCCCAAAGATGAAGCATTGCGGCTGGCGAAACTTAGTTATTTAAAAAATGCTTCCGGCAGAGCGTTGGCTCCTCAATATTGGGCCGGACTGGTGTTAATGGGTGATACGACTCCGCTACAAATAGAACAGCCAAAAAGCAAAGTATGGTTGTTGTTATTGTTTATTGCCTTAGGCAGTGGAACCATTTATTTATTTAAGCGAAAAATTGATGTAAGAAAACAACACCAGTCTGCCTGGTAATACAATATGCAAAGGCGTGAGGATCGCCTAGATGCAAAAGACCTCGACTCAATAAAGTAGCGGCGCATTGCGTGGAGCGCCCGGAAAACAACATTTACACGAGTGCTGGAGCATTAATTTTGTGCGTGACCGGAGCTTACTCAATTTTTTGTTTTACATCTTTATCAGTTTGTTTCTTTGTACGCTCAAACAGCCAAACCGATAAAAGCAGCCAAGCCAAACCAATAGAAAAGCCTGCCACAACATCGCTTGTGTAATGAACCCTTAAATACACCCGGCTTGCACCAATTAATATGGAGAAGAGAATAAGCAATGTGGCAACAACATATTTATACCTTTTTCGAATATTCGTTTTCCATATCAGGTAAGAAAGCAGACCATAAAAAATAAAGCCAGATGTGGCATGGCCACTGGGGAAACTAAAATTCGTAACACCTTCAATCAAAGGATTGGGTGGACGCAACCGGTGAAAAGACAATTTCATTACATAATTGATTAAAAACCCGCCAATTCCAATTGCGGCAACTTCAAGTGCCCGCTTCCAGTGTTTGCGCAGCAGGTAAACCAACATTACAGCACCATAAGCCATTTGTAAATAGAGAGCGGAAGCAAAATAGGTAATCCCTTTCATATAAACAGTTAGCCTGTTATTGATAACATTTGCCGATAGAAAATGAAAAACATAATTGTCCATTGCTTCTTCTTTTTCTCTAATCACTTCGTGAAAAATTATGACAAATAATAGTAGAGCTCCTGCAAAAAGCAACAACATAACAATAAAGCTAATGGAGAGCTTTTGAAAATACTTAATCGCAAAGCTTTTGCTGCTTAGCATCATCTGGCATTAAAAATACAGGAACAAATTTTATTAAAAGTTTACTGATAACTTTTACAACTTTTACCTAAAGCGTCGAAATTTTTTATAATCTTCAGTGTCATCAGGGTGGCTGTAAAAGGTCAATAATTCAGTAAAGAAAGCTACATTATAAATTGGTACAAACTTCATTCCTTTTTAACATGGATACGCGTGTCAATTGCCAACAAATCTTTCCTCTTTATTTTCATCGTAGCATAAACCACCAATAAAAATAAGCAGAGTAAACAAAATTGCCGAAGACCCCTTTTTTCCAAAACCAAGACCGCCTTTTAGGGATCTTTTGTAGGTGACCTCCTTCCTTAAAAGCGGACACAGCTAAACTGGGAAAATCGGTCAAATATGCATAATTTAAAATATGAAAGAATGCCATGAAAAGAGCCATGTATTTTGCAGCGGAAGAATATCTATTGGCTGCATCAGAAAATACATACCTTCATGAAGAGATTTTAATCCCTGATTACAGCCCGAAATCTCCAACTTATCATGCCCGATATTAGAGACGAGATCAAAGAAGAACATGATTGTAAATTATACGGAAAATGGATGGGAAGTAATTACCCAGCGTGCCCACGGCATTTTGGCCGCACAGGTAGGTTTTCAATGGCGATTAAAAGATCGGCCTGAACGTTGGATGGAGACCCTTTTAGCCATAGCTGAACACGATGATGCGGAGAATGAACTCGACGGCGAAACACTGATTACTGAAACAGGTGGTCCACTTAACTTTTCAATGAAGTCATTTGAATTAGAACACTGCCAAAAGCTCTCTACACTTACCCGTACCAAAAGCCGCTATATTGCTTTGCTTATTTCCATGCACATGGAATTTTTATATAGCCAGTTTGAAGGGAAAGACCTGGCAGCCAAAAACTTTCTAAAAGAACAAAGAGATCTTCAGGCTCAATGGCGAAAAGATCTTAATCTTTCCAAAGAGGAGACTCATAGGATTTATAATTTGCTTGAGTGGTGCGATGCCTTATCACTTCTTATTTGTAAAGGTGAAATGCAGTCGGAAAGACGAAAGTTGGAAATCAGCACAGGCCCCGACAAAAAAATTTACCATCTAATTCAAATCGATGAGCAAACACTTACGGTCGATCCCTGGCCTTTTCAGGAAAAATCATTCAATATCTATTTTGAATCCCGGCTGATCCCCCAAATTCAATTTGATAGTTCCTTATCGTTTCGACAGGCTTTTATAAATGCAGAAGTAAAAGAAACGATTTGGAAAGTAGTTAAGCAAAAGATAGCTCCAACTGTAAAAAAAGTGAAATCTTAAACAATGGTTCAATTGGAAAACGTTTAAATTTTTTAGAGCAGGTTTGTGCACACATTAATAATTTTCTGGTCCTAACCTTTAAAGAAAATAAACCATTGCAAACTGTGAGTCTAAATTTAATAAGGTACAAAGACTATCCTAAG
The DNA here is from genome assembly GCA_038243445.1 of Chitinophagales bacterium. Taxonomy (GTDB): domain Bacteria; phylum Bacteroidota; class Bacteroidia; order Chitinophagales; family Chitinophagaceae; genus Flavisolibacter. The sequence goes on from JBBSRB010000017.1 coordinate 30,849, forward strand.
TGATTAAGTGTTCGTGGACATCCATTCCAGAAGGCAGACGAAAAGAGGCGCAGGAAATCGCGTTACTCATTCAAGAATACCTTAAATAAAAGCAATGTGCTATTACAACGGGCAAAACGTTACAAAGGCTGAATACATTCAACTTAAACACCTGGATAAGCTGGTAACGAAATACGAATTTTTACAAAGCGACTTATTGGTTGGTTTTGATTACAGTGCCAAAGCCGTTTGTAAACCCCTTGAAGGGGTGGAAGATTTTGAAATTGTTCAAATGGAATGGGGCTTCATCCCCGGATATTTAAAAACACGTGATGACGTTTTTAAAATGCGCAATGGATACAAAGATGCTTCCGGCAATTTTAAGCCACCTATTCTAACCCTTAATGCGGTTAGTGCTGAATTACTGGAACCAAGAAAAATTTACAGAGATGCTGCTTTAAACCGCCGGTGCCTTATTCTCTCTACAGGTTTTTTTGAATGGAGGCATGTTTATCCTTTAAACAAACGGACAGGACAACCAACCAAGACAGCTATCAAATATCCTTATCATATTTCTCTTAAAGACAAGGAGTATTTCTTTATGGCGGGGCTATGGCAACCCTGGACAGACAAGGAATCAGGGGAGTATGTGGAATCATGCACCATAATTACCACGAAAGCCAATGAGTTTATGGAACAAATTCACAACTCAAAAAAAAGAATGCCTACGATTTTGAACGAAGATTTGGCTTTTGAATGGATGTTTGGTAACCTCGACGAAAAAAGGATTTTGGAAATAGCTGCAACACAGTTTCCTACAGAAGAAATGCAGGCTTGTCCC
>JBBSRB010000018.1:0-31462 GCA_038243445.1 Chitinophagales bacterium
TAAAAGTGCTTCGTAATCTCCTACTGTTTCGGCAATGATGACGCCTTTTGGTTTTACATCTAAAAACTTTTTGCACGATACGGCAAAGAGCGCCGGAACGGCAAGTATGATTAATTTTTTACTCAGTTTCATTTTACAAGTTTGTTGGTTACAAATGCTTTTAAGAAAACAGGAACAGGTACCTTTTTTTAAAGGTTTTTAGCCCCTTTTTTAAAAGTTTGTAGATAAAGAAAAAGTAAACGCGGGAACTGTTGGCAAACCTCTCCGTCCGCTTACAAATTCAAATGTTTCGGAGTCAATATCATTGCCGCTAAATACGTGCTTTGCTCCGTTTTGTACCTGAAGTATCAACTTTGTATTATTAAGACCTATCCTTTGTGCCAGGTTATTCTTTAAGTGATAGGTAAGCGTTACATCGCGCAGCGCAATAAAATCAAAATCGCGTACAAACTTTTGACCGTTTCGATAACCGCTTAAACTATATACGCCAAAGCCCGGGATGTCGGTCGTCTTTTCATCACCTGGTTTTTGCCAGTAGTTAGTTAGTTCTTTCACCGGCCTTGAATCGTACACTGACGGTGGCGCTACCAAACCTACATGACCGCCGTAATACATCAGCAGAGCTGATAAACTAAAGCTTCCTACAGCAAACTGGTTGTTAAATCCAATGGCATATTTCGGATCGTTTACACCGGCGAATTTTAAGGCTTCAAAAGCAATGTCAGGTTTATTAAAACCTACTTCAACCAGCTCTCCTTTTTCATTTCTAATTAGCGGTTGCCCTTTTTCGTTCAACCCAACGTAATCCAGTGTAAGTACCGAGCCCAATGGATGACCTTCAATATTTTCGGCACCCCCAGCTCGGGTAAACATGTAAAATCCGTTCCATTTATTATTAAGATCGAGCACCTTGCTCTTGTTAAAAGAAGCAGTTACCGCTGTTTGCCAACTAAAGTTTTTGGTTTTTACATTATAAGAAGAAAGCATTAAATCCACGCCCCTGTTTTCTATTGATGCATTGTTCGAAGAAAGATTACTAAACCCACTTGTAGGATCAATTTGTATGGGTGAAAATATATCCTCACCGCGTTTAATATAATAATCTACCGAACCCGAAAAACGGCCATCAAAAACAGAAAAATCTACACCGGTATTGAAGTTAAAAGTCTTCTCCCAACGAAGGCGGTTGTTTCGTGGTGACCTAATGGAATAGCCAACTGTAGGATTAGGCAAATAGGTATTTACGCTATTGCTTAAAATATTAAATGGTCCGCTGTTTTTTATAATGTTTCCATTATAGCCGGCAGCAACACGCAATTTCAATTCGTTAATCCAGCTTGAGGTGTGCAAAAAGTTTTCGTTTGCAATGTTCCAGGCTAGGCCTGCAGACCATAAAGGCGTGTACCGGAACTTTGGATCGGTACCAAACAGGTTCGATTGATCTATACGCATGCTACCCGAAAGGGTGTACTTTCTGTTGTATGTATAGGCAGCGTTGGCATAATAAGAAACAAAGCGGTCGTCAGTGTACGACTCGTTAAAATAAGGAGCGCCAAAGCCCGTTTGATCGTACACGCCAAAGCCCGAGTAAGGAACAATTATATCGGCAAAGCCGGGATAATAATTCTGACTTCCAAGAAGGGTTAAGTCAGCTTTTTGAACCGCAAGCGTGCGGCCGTTGTAGCCAAATACAGTGTTGATGCTGCCCTCGTTTGTTATTTGTCTTTGCTCTGCACCGCCAAGCAGCGATACATCGTGCAACCCGCCCAGAAGCTTATTATAGGTTAGCTGCGCCCTTAAAGTATAAGAGTTTATGCTGTTGAAAAAACTTTTTTTAATGCCGCCCTTCGGTATTCCAAAAACAGGGTTGCCGGTAAACGGATCTGGCGAAGCATAATAATTAAGCATAATTCGGGTGGCATACGCGTTTTCCGAGGCGATGTCGTCCATCTTATCTACTTCTCTTTCAAAAACGCCGCCTGCTTCAAAGTTTAACCCTGCAATAATTTTTGCTTTCAGGTTTGCCTGCACTCTAAAAACATCACTCTTTAATTTGTTGCTGTTTTCAAACATTTCCTGGTACGGATAATACATGGCGTCGTAAAGGCCCATGTCTATGTTGCTCTGGTTTTGCGCCCCGCTAAGTGTTCCGTAGGAATCGCCATAGCCAAAAAAATCATAGCTGGGTTTTGCAAAATAGGTAGGTAAAGCATTGCCGTCGGCATCTAAAAAACGTTGGTACGGGCGCATGCTTAAGTAATCGGGTGTAGGTACACTTTTGTTGTTGCTGTTTGAATAAATGCTTTGAATATCAATGCCAATTCTATCGGAAAGATCAAACGACCCGCGATAGTTAATATTGGTTTTACTGTAGCTTGACTTTTTTTGCGAGCCGCTGTTGTTTACATGGTTTACGCCGAAAAAGTAAGTTGCAGCGCCACCGCCGCCGCTAACATTTACATCGTAGGTTTGAAGCAATGGATTTTGTAAAAACAGTTTTTTATAATCTTTGGTATTATCGTAAGCAGCCAAATCCGCATACAACTTATCGGCTTCGGCTTGCGTAATTTTTCCATTATACAAATCATCGGTAATGCTGAACACCGGTGTGTAGGTGCCGTTCGACATATCTAAATAATCTTTCGAAACAAAATTATTTTCAATATCGTTTATACCCACAGCACTTTCAAAATTGGTGAAGCCGGTTCCGCTTAAAAGATTCAGCTTGCCATAATCAGGCTTTGGTTTGTACGTTATTGCAGTAGTAAAATTAATTACGGGTTTGCCAATGCTACCCTTTTTGGTAACAATTACAATTACACCGTTTGATGCACGAACGCCATAAATTGCTGCAGAAGCTGCATCTTTCAAAACCGTGATGGTTTCAATGTCGTATGGGTTTATAGCTTCAATATCTATTTCTGTTGGATAGCCGTTTAAAACAATCAGTGGTTTTTTAATAGCCTGAAAAGTAGATACGCCACGAATAGTAAACGGGCTTGTGTTATTGGCATTATTGAAATTGTTTCGCGACTGGTTAATGTTTAACATCAATCCCGGAATGCGGCCTTCCATATTTTCAACAATGCTTCCGGTGGTGGGCACAGTTTGCAAATAAGTTTCGCGGTTAATGGTAGAATAAGCGCCGGTTAACTGCCCTTTTTTTAGTGTTTGATAACCCGTAGAAACAATCACTTCATCGGCTTCAGTAAACTTTGTGCGTACGCTGATCGTAATGTTTCTTTGGCCGCCAACGTTTACTTCTCGGGTTTGAATGTTTACACCTTCAATTACCAAAATAGCATTGTCGCTGATGCCTCTTAACTCAAAGGCTCCGCTTTCGTTTGTGGAGGTTGCTGTTGACGTGCCTTTTACCGATACGGTGGCTACCACAGGTTCGCCCTTTTCATTAATTATTTTTCCACGTACATCAATCGGCGGCTTTGCTTCAGTTAGTTCATCGGCATTTTTTACTTCTTTGCCTAACGTTTGCCGCGAACTGATAACAACCGTGTTTTCTTTCACCGAATAGTATAGTGGCTGCTCCTTAAAAATGTTTTGTAAAGCTGTTTCCAACGATGCCTCTTTTAACCGAACAGTTACTGGTTTTGATTTAGACAAATCATCGTTGCGGTAAAAAAATACGTAACCTGTTTGCTTTTTAATGGCAGAAAAAACCTGTTGCAGCGGAACGTTTGTACCCGAGAAGGTAATCTTCTGGGCGGTTCCTTTTGCACTTACCTGAAGTAAGGCAACTGTTAACAAAACAACAGTCAGTTTCATGGCAAGCCAAATTTGAGATCTGTGGGCAGGAAGCCGTAGAGACCGTTTTCCTCTAAATGTAAAGTTCATACTTTTGCAGTGTTGTGTTTTAAAAATCTTAGATAAAGGCCCGGAAGTTTTATTACGAAAGGTTAGCCCAGTTTTAATTGGAAGTGTTTGCAGCACAGCCGGTTTTCTATTTGCACCCCTTTTAGTAATGTTTTTAAGATATTATAACTAATTTCTTTCCTTCAATTTTAAATTTAATTCCCATTTCGGTTAAGGCGCTAAGCACCTGCGAAAGATTTAAACTGCGTCCTAATTCGCCCGAAAACTGCACTTGCGGAACGGCACCTGCGTAAACCACATCCACATCATACCAACGCGATAGTTGACGCATAATCGTTTGCAAGCCTGCGTTATGAAATGAGAAATAGCCCCATTTCCAGGCCATTACTTCATCGAGGTTGGCGCTTTTTATTAGGGTAAACTTGTTTCCACTAACATTTGCTTGCTGCCCCGGTTTTAAGAAGAGCTTCTGTGCAATTTTACTTACCCGAACCGAGCCTTCGAGCAAAGTGGTTTGCAGCATTTCTTCATCTGTATAACTGTTTACATTAAAATGAGTGCCGAACACGTCCACTTCTGTACCACCGGCAAGTTGCACTTTAAAGCCTTTTTGTTTATCCGCCGCTATTTCAAAATAAGCTTCGCCGGTTAGCTGCACTATTCGCTGGCTACCCACAAACGAAGTGGGAAACCGAAGTGAAGAGGCGGCGTTCAGCCATACTTTTGAACCATCGGCTAAAACCAACTGGTATTGTCCGCCGCGCGGCGTGGCAATGGTATTAAAACGCTCGGTTTTATCTTCTTTTCCTTCCGGAATATTGTAAACAATGGCGCCGTCGCCTGTTTTGTTAACCTCGGTTTTACCCTGCTGCGCCAATAAGCCCGTACCGGCAGCATCTAAACTTATTTGCCTTCCGTCGGCTAACGTCAGCACGGCTTTTGCGCCACCAGGTCCAATGTCGGCTACCTGTTTATTCTCGGCAATCGCCTTCTTGGCAAGCGTTGTAGCTGGCTGTGACGAAAATAAAAAATAGCTTGCAAAAGCGATGAATAGCACTGCAGCCGCAGCCATCCACCAACGGGTAATGTTGGACTTTCCTCTTTTGTGATGCAGGTTTAAATCCACAACCAGGCTGCTTGGTTTTTCCATTTCGCGCAGCGCCATATTTAACGAACTTTCTACCACTTCTTCTGTTGGCCAACTTTCTTTAAAACCAATGGAAGAAAGGATTTTAGCTGCCTGTTCAATTGACCTGGTTTTCGCCGGGTTAGCCGCCAGGTATTCTTGCCAAAAATGTTTGCTGCTTTCATTTGGACTAAATACCCAATCCTGAAAATATTCATCGGTTAAAAAATCGGCTTCCTCAAAATCTTTGTATTTGTTCTCTTGCGCCATATAATATAATGTAGTGTGAGCAGGCTTCGTTTTTACCCCACAGTTTTAAATCTTTTTTATAAAGCACCCCTTTTCTAAAGAAAAATATGGTTTGATTAGATAAAGATTCATTTTATAAAAGAGGCAACGGTAAGCACCAAAACCTTCAAAAAGGGCAGGTTTGATTTTAGTTGAAGCAGTGCCCGCGCCATTATTTTATATGTTGCTTTTACGGTGATATTTAACACAGAAGCCACTTCTTCGTACGACAGGTTTTCGTAAAAACGTAAAAATATAGCTTCTTTTTGTCGGGGTGTTAACGTAGATAGAGCTTTATATAACTGGGCCTTTACTTCTTCGTTTGTTTCTTTTAAGATGATAATTTCTTCAGCCGAAAATTCCGGTTCATCGGGCTGCTGATCGGCAGTTACAACTTTTTGTTGGCGCCTTAACCTTTGAAAAAGGGTATAGCGGTAGGCAGCATAAAAATAAGTAGCCGTGTGTTCTATTTCAGCAAGTGTGCGCCTTTTATCCCATATCGTTAAAAGCGTTTCCTGTGCGCAGTCGGAAATCAGGTCTTCGTCAGTTGTAAATTTTCGCCCATAATTGTAAAAGCGTTTAAAATAAAAACGGTAAGCTGTTGCAAACGCCTCTTCATCGCTATCGCCAATGCGCTGCCATATTTCTTTATCAATTTGCAAAAATGTATTATTAAAACATTGAAAATAGGGTATAAAATTATTTGGTTTTAAAATAGCATTTTTTAAAATGCATCCTTGGCAACCGGGTTTAGTAATTTCGGTACTTCCAATCCATTTTTGTCTTACCTGGTTTCGACGCGTGCAGCCCGCGCAAGAAATTCGTTCATTCTGCCTACATTTAGCTTTTATAATAACCAGCTTTCTAATGGCAGATAAAAAATCTATCCCTTACCCTTTTATTCATGGTGGCGGCAAAATGGGCAGCCTTATTCAAAACCGGGATTGGAGCACCTCGCCAATTGGCACGCCTGATACCTGGCCGCACAATTTGCGTACGAGTATAAATATTCTTTTAAATTCAAAGTTTCCCATGTTTGTATGGTGGGGAGCCGATTTAATTACATTTTACAATGATGCTTATATCAGCATTGCAGGCGAAAAACACCCCGCTGCTTTAGGTGCGCCCGGCAGCCAGGTTTGGGCTGAAATATGGAATGTTGTAGGCCCTTTGGCAAACCGCGTAATGCAGCAGGCCGAACCTACCTGGTCCGAAGACCAAAGGCTTTTAATGAACCGCCACGGTTACAGGGAAGAAACTTATTTCACTTTTTCATACAGCCCAGTGTTTGACGATGCTGGAAATGTAAACGGCGTTTTTTGTGCCTGCACCGAAACCACCGGCAAAGTGCTGGCTGCACGCAAAGTAATTGAAAGCGAACAAAACCTGCGCAACGTTATTCTGCAGGCGCCTGTAGGCATGGGTATTTTACGTGGACCTCAGTTTGTAATAGAAATTGCAAATATCCGGCTGCTGGAATTATGGGGCAAAACGGAGGTAGAGGTAATAAACAAACCACTTTGGGAAGTACTGCCCGAGGCAAAAAACCAGGGTTTTGAAGAGCTTTTGGATGAGGTGTACACAACCGGCGAAACCAAAACGGATTATGGCGTGCCTGTAACGTTAATGCGCAACGGTAAATTGGAAACAGTTTATGTAAAGTTTGTTTTTGAACCTTTTAAAGAAGCAAACGGAGTGATTTCTGGTGTTATGATTGTGGCACACGATGTTACCCGTTTGGTATTGGCCAGTCAAAAATTACAGGCAAATGAAGCCGAACTACAACAAAGAGTGGATGAAAGAACTACTGATTTAGAGCAACAAAAAAAATTTATAGCCAGTATTTTAGATGCTTCTTTTAACGGCATTTATGCGCTGAAAGCCCTGAGGAGTGACGGCGGTAAAATAGAGGATTTTCTATATTTATTTGCAAACAGCAACATAGCTGCAACACTGCAGAAAAGTCTGCCCCAAGTTCTTGAATCAACAATGTTAACCTTGTTGCCGGAAAATAAAAGTAATGGTTTTTTTGACCTTTTTTGCCGCACTTTGGAAGATGCAAAACCAGTACATGATGTGACTCATTTTATAACTGGACAACTTAATAATTGGTATGATTATGCCGTGGTGCCAATAGATAAGGATACGCTGGTGGTTACCTTGCAGGATATTACTGAACAAAAGAAAACGCTGGAGGAAGTAGAAGATCAACGAAACCTTTTAAACAGCATAATGAAGAATTCGCCAAGCGGCATTACCGTTACGCAGGTAATTAGAAATGAAGCCGGGGATGTGGTGGATGGCAGAACCATTCTTGCTAACGATGTTTCGGAAAAATACACCGGCATATCGCTGGCAGAAGCCTATTCAAAAACCGTTACTGAGTTAGACCCGAACATATTAACAAGTCCGCTCTTTAACATGGTGCTTCATGCCCTTAAAACAGGCGAACCTTTTATTACTCAATATTACCTGGAGCCGATAGAAAGGTGGCTGGAGTTATCGGTTGCTAAAATGGACGACGATCATCTTATTAATGTGTTTACCGATGTTACACCAATAAAAAAAACTCATCTTTTATTGGAAAAAAGCGTAGAAGACCTACAGCGCTCCAACGCTAACTTAAGAGAGTTTGCTTATGCCGCATCGCACGATTTAAAAGAGCCAATACGCAAAGTGCACATCTTTAGCGATCGTTTAAAAATGCTGCTGAACGACCGTTTGACCGAAGACGAGAGATTATATTTTGACCGGTTAGAAAGGGCGGCCAAACGCATGGGATCATTAATAGATGACTTGCTTTATTACTCGCAGGTAAGCCTTACTGCAACCTCGCTTGAAACGGTTAATTTAAACGAGCTCATTGAACTGGTGCTTACGGATCTTGACCTGGAAATAGAACAAAAAAGCGCAACGGTTTCAGTAGGTAAACTTTTTTCTGTTCAGGGAAATCACCGGCAGTTGCAGCAAGCGTTTCAAAACCTTATTTTCAATGCACTTAAATACAACCGGCCCGGCGTGCCGCCGCAGATAAAAATTACGTGTGAAAGAGTTGCAGGTAACAATACCGGGCAGCATCTTTCCATAGAAGAACAACACCAAACCTTTTACCGCGTTTCTATACAAGACAATGGAATTGGTTTTGAACAAAAAGACCATGAACGAATTTTTAATTTATTTACCCGCCTGCATGGCAATACCGAATACACCGGAACCGGAATTGGACTTTCTATTGTTAGAAAAGTAATTGAAAACCATCATGGGTTTATTGTTGCTGAAAGTGAACCACAAAAAGGCGCTACATTCAATTTATTTTTTCCGGCCGGGGATGATGAAACATAACAAAAAGGGGCCTTTTTCAAACCTTTTAAAAACATCAAAAAAAGGGGTTAAAAGCCTGGGCAATTTTCTAGATAAACAGCAAAACATATTTTAAAACAGCAATTGGTATGAAGAAAACCGTCATCGTTCTGGCAAGCACAGCCTTCTTTGTGTTACTTTGGTTTACCGCCTCGGCCCAGGTAAAGGCCGCAACAGATGTATATTATCAAACCGGTAAAGTACAGCCGCTTATGGCGCATTATGAAGCCGACCGGGGAAGCCTTTACCGATTTTACGTAGTGCCCAACAGCCCTGAAAGACGTGGCCGTTTTAAAACCTTTTACAAAGACTATTTAGCTCAATTAGAGCAGTTGTCTTTTGATGGAATGATCACCAGCGATAAGGTTGATTATATTTTATTTAAGCGCACGCTGCAAGATGAACTTCACCTGCTGGAAACGGAAGAAAACGAGTACCGACAGGTTAGCAAATACATTCCGTTTGCCGATTCTATTTACAACTTAGAACGCCTGCGCCGCAGAGGAGCTTTATTTAACTCTTCGGAAGTATCTGCTACATTAAACGCAGCAAACAAGCAATTGCAATCTTTAATGAAAGGATTAAAAGCGGAACCAGGTTTAAGTAAAGCCTTATCTGTACGGGCGCAAACAACGGTAAAAGGGCTGCAACTCGCGTTAAAAATGGTGAATGATTTTTACATTGGTTACGATCCGTCTTATACCTGGTGGGTTGCTCAACCTTACAAAACGCTTGATAGCTCGTTAACCGTTTATTCAGGCTTGTTACAATCCAAAATAATACAGGACAAATTTGTAAAAGATGATGGCAGTGGCATTATTGGAAACCCAATTGGCAGGGAAGAACTCATCCGGCAATTAAAGAATGAAATGATACCGTACACACCAGAAGAACTGGTGGATATTGCCAATAAAGAATTTGCGTGGTGCGATGCTGAAATGCTAAAGGCAAGCCGCGAAATGGGTTTTGGAAACGATTGGAGAAAAGCCCTCGAAAAAGTTAAAAACACTTATGTTGCCGAAGGTTTGCAGCCGCAATTAATAATGAAGCTGTACAACGAATCGGTAGATTTTTTAAAGAAAAACGATTTACTTACTATTCCGCCGCTGGCAGAAGAAACCTGGCGAATGGTAATGATGACGCCGGAGCGGCAACTGGTAGCGCCGTTTTTTTTAGGTGGCGAAACCCTGCTCATTTCTTACCCTACAAATACAATGGAGCACGAAGCAAAATTAATGAGCATGCGGGGCAACAACCCGCATTTTTCCCGGGCCGTTGTGCACCACGAATTAATTGCCGGCCACCGCTTGCAGCAATTTATGAACGACCGCTACAAAGCCTACCGAAATTTTAATACTCCTTTTTGGAGTGAAGGCTGGGCGCTTTATTGGGAGATGATTTTATGGGATATGAAGTTTCCGCAATCGCCGGAAGACCGCGTTGGCATGTTGTTTTGGCGCATGCACCGTAGCGCACGCATTATTTTTTCTCTGAACTATCATTTAGGAAAATGGACGCCGCAGCAATGCATTGACTTTTTAGTTGACCGTGTAGGCCACGAACGCGCCAATGCTGAAGGCGAAGTACGTCGCTCCTTTACCGGTGGTTACGGGCCCTTGTATCAAATAGCTTATATGATGGGAGCGCTTCAATTTTACTCGCTTAAAAACGAGTTGGTAGAAAGCGGCAAAATGCCTTTAAAAACCTTTCATGATGCGGTGCTACGCGAAAACAATATGCCTGTCGAAATGGTTAGAGCAATACTTACAGGGCAAGATTTAAAAAAGGATTTTAAAACAGAATGGCGATTTTACAAAAGCAAATAGCTCCAGTGAATAACAGGGAATAAGAAAGATAAAACCTTTGAAAAAGGGTATAAACGAAAAAAGGCGGAAACAGTTCCGTCTTTTTTCGTTTTTTGAATGCTGTGGTCCAAAACCGGTTACTCCTCCGTGTTATCTACTTCCATTATTATAAATGTTTTGTTTCCGGATGGCACCTGCCAGGTTACCTTTTGTCCCTCTTTAAAACCAATCAGCGCCGTGCCAATGGGCGCCATTACCGATATGCGCCGTTCCTTAATATCTGCCTTTTCGGGGGTTACCAGGGTTAACTCCATAACTTTATTATCTACATCGTCCTTAATTTTTACTTTCGAATTAAGCCTCACTATATTAGCCGGAAAATTTTTTTTGCTTACCAGCTTTGCTTTTTTCAATTCAGCTTCTAATTCTTCGGCGTTATGGCGGTCAAAAGTTCCTTTGCCGGCTTCGCCTCTAAGACAAGCCAGCATTACCTCGTAATCGTCTTTCCGTAACACAGGCTGTTCTTTTACCTTTTGCATAAAGTTTTAATTTAATAATGATTGTAAGTTGTTTTTTAGCGCACTTCCTTTCTGCATAAAATAAATTTGATCAAAGCTTTTTGTTTCCTGCTCATTTACCCTGCGAAAGAATTTAGACGGGTGCACTTTTTCTATATTACGAAAGGCGCATGCTTCCATTATTTCCTTTGTGGCCGCAATTGTTTTTCCATGAAAGTTAGCTACGCGTACCCTTTTATCGGCCGGGTGCAAACCTTTGTATAAAGCCGGGTCTTGCGTGGCTACACCTACCGGGCATTTGCCGCTATCGCAGATTAAAGCCTGTATGCAGCCAAGTGCCATCATCATACCGCGGGCGCTGTAGCAGGCCGATGCACCAAGCGAAAGCGCTTTTAAAATATCAAACCCGGTAATAATTTTTCCGGCGGCCAACACCTTAATGTCTTTTGATAAACCATGTGCCTCTAAGGTTTGTTTTACAAAAGCCAGTCCTTCGTACAAGGGCATTCCAAGGTAGTCGGTAAATTCCAGCGGTGCCGCTCCGGTGCCGCCTTCTCCTCCATCTATTGAAATAAAATCGGGCTTTATGCCAGTAGTTATTATAGCGGTGCAGATTTCTATAAATTCCTGTTTATCGCCAATACACATTTTAAAACCAACCGGCTTTCCTTCCGATAGCTGCCGCAGCAGGTGTACAAACTGAATCATTCCTTCGGCAGAGTTGAACTCAGCATGCGCCGTTGGAGAGTGCACTGTAGTGCCCGCCACAACATGGCGAATGGCAGCAATTTCGGGTGTGTTTTTAGCAGCCGGCAAAATACCGCCGTGGCCTGGCTTGGCACCTTGCGACAATTTTAATTCGATCATTTTTACCTCGGGCCGCAGTGCATTTTTCCGAAAAGCCATAGAACTAAATCGTCCTTCATCATTTCTGCAACCAAAATATCCAGTACCAATTTGCCATACCAGATCGCCACCCCGTAGGTGATGTTCGCTAATACCACCTTCGCCCGTATTGTGTGCAAAGCCACCCAGTTTGGCTCCTTCGTTTAAAGAGGCAATTGCTGTTTTGCTGAGGGCGCCATAACTCATAGCGCCGATATTGTAAATGCTGGCATTATAAGGGTGCATGCATTGATCGTTTCCAATAGTAACGCGCAAGTCTTTATCAGATAACAATATTGGGTACACCGAATGCGCCATCCACTCGTACCCAGGCGCAGTGGGGTTTACCTGCATGCCGAAAGCTACTGTTTGCTTCTCGTTTTTTGCCCTTTGGTACACAATAGAGCGCTGCCTTCTGTTGAATGGCTTTCCATCGAGGTCTGATTCAAAAAAATACTGCCGCAGCTCGGGACGTATGGATTCAAAAAGGTAACGCAAATGCCCGATAACAGGAAAATTTCGAATAACGGCATGCTCCTTCTGTCTCACATCCCGCAGGGCAATTAAAAGCAACGGAATAAACACCAGCAGCGCCCAATACCAGTGCGGGTTGCCAATGTACGCAACGCGAATGATGATGGTATTGATCAGCGTCAGTGTAAAAATAATCGCGGTGCTTAGTGGAACGAGTTTTCGAAATCGAAACATTTTCATATAATATAATTTACAGGTACGAAAGAGAATAAACCGGCAGAGGGATTTTGGAGGTTTTTAACTGGCAGTACCCTTTTTTAAGGGTTTAGCTCCTGGATACAATAAGTATAGTGACAATAAATTAAGTGAAAACCCTTTAAAAAGCTGCTTTATATAGCTGCGAAAACAAGTGTAGCGGGTAGTAACCGCAGGGTATTTGTATGCAGCAAATGCCAATCTTTACAAAAAAGGCAAAAAAAAAGCAGCAGCCCCAAGCCCTGCAGTTTAGGAGGCTTGGGTGAACGTGTTAAAGTCCTTAAAGCTGGAGAAATAGTATAGGCGCGGGCAAAAAGGAGCAAATTCAGTAAAGGAGCCCGTAAAGCAATCCCATGTATTCAGCACGGCTTGCTGATGAAACACGGCAAAAAGGCTATATGTATTAGCTCCCTTCATTGTTGTAAAATTACACAAAAAATAGGCATTAGCTAATGAATGCCTTTTTTATGTTGTTAAAAATGTTAATTGGTTCCGCAGCAGTTGGTAAACAGATGTAATTAAACATTTTCGGCAAACCATTACCTTCGCTTATTAATGGACATTTTATTAAAAGCGGCCACTATTGTTGATACGTTTTCGCCGGCTCATTTACAAATAGCCGATATATTTATTTCTAACGGAATTATTGTTTCCATTACTGCCAATTGCCAAAAAGCTGCCGATAAGGTGATTGATGTTCCCGGTCTTTGTGTATCGCCCGGCTGGATTGATGTGTTTGCCCATTTTTGCGACCCTGGTTACGAGTTTAAAGAAACACTTGAAACCGGTGCCGCTGCAGCGGCTTCCGGCGGTTATACAGATGTATTTGTTTTGCCAAACACAAATCCGGTAATTCAAAATAAAGGCACTTGCCAATATATTGTTCAAAAAACGAGCTCGTTACCCGTTAGGCTTCACCCAATTGGAGCAGTTTCAAAAGACACCGACGGAAAAGAGCTGACAGAAATGTACGACATGGAGCAAAGCGGCGCCGTGGCGTTTAGCGACGGAACGCGCAGCATTCAGTCTGCCGGCTTATTGCTAAAGGCATTGCAATATGTAAAAGCAGTTGATAAAACAATTATTCAGGTGCCCGATGATAAAAGTATTAACGCACACGGCTTAATGAATGAAGGAATTGTTTCTACCGGGTTAGGTTTACCAGGGAAGCCCGCAATTGCCGAAGAGTTAGCTATCGTCCGCGATATAGAACTGGCAAAATATACGGCTTCTAAACTCCATATCACAGGCGTTTCGTCAAAAAAAGGCATTGATTTAATCCGGGAAGCAAAAAAAGAAGGAATACAGGTCAGTTGTTCGGTTACACCTTATCATTTAATTTCTTGCGATGCAGATTTAGAGCAATACGATACCAATTTAAAAGTAACGCCACCACTTCGAACGGCTGAAGACCGGGCTGCGCTGAAGGCCGCGGTGTTGGATGGAACGGTAGACTGTATAGCATCTCATCATACTCCACAAGACAGAGACCAGAAAGAAATTGAATTTGAATACGCCAAACCGGGGATGATTGGCTTGCAAACAAGCTTTGCTGCGGTAGCCACTGCATTGCCGCAATTGGGCACCGAAAAACTGGTAGCGCTGTTTAGTACAAATGCCGCCAAATTGTTTGGGCTTCATCAAAGCAGTATTTCCGAAAACGTTCCGGCAAGCCTAACGATTTTTTCGTTAGAAGTACAATGGACTTTTACCGCCGATAACAATTTATCACGTTCTAAAAACAGCCCTTTCTTTGGTAAACGGTTTACCGGAAAACCATTGGGCATAATTACCAAAGACGGCCTATTTTTGAACCACTTATAACTTATGCAAGAAAGAAAACCAATGTCTCATGCCTTTGCAGGCGTTTCCATTGCCGTACTGGTTATTTTAATTTCTATAGTTACTATGCTATTGGCCGGAAACAGCGCACAGCCGGGCAGCGGCTTGATTACGTATGCCGCTATAATTGCCGGACTAATCATCTTTATCAACCTGTACGGAAAATCAAAAAACAACGAGGTAGTATTTGGAGAACTTTTTTCCTTTGGCTTTAAAGCAACTGCTGTGTACACAGTTATTTTCATCGGTTTTTTAATTTTATTCGCGTTGCTGTTCCCCGATTTTAAAGAAAACGCAATAGAGGCAACCCGCGCGCAAATAGCCACACAAAAAACCGTTACGCCAACGCAGGCCGATCAAAGCATGGCTGTAATGGAAAAATATTTTTGGGTGTTTGCTATTGGTGGAACTACGATGTTTTTTGTTATTGTGGGCGCCATCGGATCTTTAATAGGTGCCGCCACTACAAAAAAAAACACTCCAACGCCCGCTAAATCTTTTTCCTGATGGACCTTTCCGTTATTGTTCCGCTATTGAACGAAGAAGAATCGCTGCCTGAATTGTGCGATTGGATAGCCCGCGTGTGTGACCAACATTCGTTGTCTTACGAGGTTATTTTAGTGGATGATGGCAGCACCGACGAATCGTGGAACGTCATTGAAAAGCTGCGAAAAGAAAATGAACACATTAAAGGAATTCGATTTCAGCGCAATTACGGAAAATCGGCCGCGCTAAACGAAGGTTTTAAAGCCGCTTTAGGCGATGTGGTAATTACGATGGATGCAGATTTGCAGGACAGTCCCGACGAAATACCGGAACTGCGCAAAATGATTGTAGAAGACGGTTTTGATATGGTTAGCGGGTGGAAAAAGAAACGCTACGATAACAAGCTTACCAAAAACTTGCCTTCCAAACTATTTAATGCCGCCACCCGAAAAACATCTAACATACAATTGCACGATTTTAACTGCGGCTTAAAAGCCTACCGGAAAAAGGTAGTAAAAAGCATAGAAGTTTATGGCGAAATGCACCGCTATATTCCGGTTCTTGCAAAATGGTCGGGCTTTAAAAAAATTGGTGAAAAAGTGGTGGAGCACCGGCCACGCAAATACGGTGTTACCAAGTTTGGCTGGGAGCGTTTTGTAAACGGTTTTTTAGACCTTGCCTCTATTATGTTTGTCGGAAAATTTTCTAAACGTCCAATGCATTTTTTTGGTATGTGGGGCACCGCATGCTTTTTAATAGGGTTCATTATTACACTTATTTTACTCATTTCAAAAGTTATTGATCCTGCTGTAGGCTTAACCAACCGTCCCGGCTTTTATCTTGCGCTTACCGCTATTATTATTGGAATGCAGTTATTTTTAGCAGGTTTTGTTTCCGAACTGTTAGCCCGCAATGCACCCGGCCGCAACCATTATTTAATAGAAGAAAAAACCGGCCTGTAAACACAAATGAAACGCATTGCCATTTTAGGTCCTGCACACCCGCTGCGTGGCGGGTTGGCCACCTTTAACCAGCGCTTAGCCAGGCAATTTATCGATGAAGGAAATAGCTGTGAATTGATTTCCTTTTCGCTACAATATCCGACGCTGCTTTTTCCAGGAAAAACGCAGTTGAGCCACGATGCGGCGCCTGAAAACCTGGTTATTCATACCATCATCAATTCAATTAACCCAATTAACTGGCTTAAGGTTGGAAGCTGGATCGGCAAAAAAAAATACGACATTATTATTGTGCGCTTCTGGCTTCCATTTATGGGCCCTGCGTTAGGAACTATTTTGCGTATTGTAAAAAGAAACAAGCACACCAAAATCATCTGTATTGCCGATAATGTTATTCCGCACGAACATCGCCCTGGTGACGAACCCTTTACCCGGTATTTTTTAAAGAGTTGCGATGCATTTATTACCATGAGCGATAAAGTGCTGCATGATTTGCGCTGCTTTGAGCAACATAAAAAAGCCCGGTTAGTACAGCACCCCCTTTACGATGCCTTTGGTGAAAAGCTTTCAAAAAGGGTAGCCAGAAAGCATTTAGCTTTACCAGAAGGCGATAAAATAATTTTGTTTTTTGGCTTTATCAGAAAGTATAAAGGACTTGATTTGCTGCTGCGGGCGATGGCTGAAGAAAATATTCGTAAAGAAAATATTACACTGCTAATTGCGGGCGAGTTTTACGAAGATGAAAAGCCTTACATAGAACTGATTGATCAATTGAATATCAAGAATCAAATCATTTTAAAAAACAGCTTTATACCCGATAACGAAGTAAAATATTATTTGTGTGCTGCGGATGCGGTTATACAGCCCTACCGCAATGCAACACAAAGCGGCGTTACGCCCCTCGCCTATCATTTTGAAAAACCAATGGTAGTTACTAATGTTGGTGGTTTGCCGCAGCTTGTACCACACCAAAAAGCAGGACTTGTTTGCGAACCCGAGCCTTCTTCCATTGCAGCAGCAATTTTGGAATTTTACCAGTTGGGAGAAGATCATTTTATGCCGCTTTTACAAACTGAAAAGCTGAAGTATTCGTGGAATAATCTAACAAAGGCAGTTTTTGAATTGGCAGAAAGTGTAGAATTAGCCAGATCATTTTAAGTTTTTGGTAAGTTGTTCAACTAAACAGGTTATGTATAAAGCAACAACTTTATTTGTGTTCTTCGTAAAACCCTTGTATACTTTGTGGTAAAAAAAAGTTTCAACCACAGAGTACACAAAGACAAGAAACACTAAGCCCACAAACAAAAAAAAACCTAACCGGCGCAGCTACAGTTCTGATGCCCGTAGCGAGGCAACAAAACCTAACTTTATGCTTTTATGATTTACCGTAGCAAAGCGCCTTTACGAATTGGTTTAGCAGGTGGTGGCACCGATGTTAGCCCGTATGCCGATTTATATGGCGGCACTATTTTAAACGCCACTATTTCGCTTTTTGCTCAGGCAACTATAGAGCCGTTATCCCAACCCAAAATAGTTTTTGAAACCAACGACCGAAATGAAACCGGAGAATTTGAGCTTACAGATTCTTTACCTATTGATGGGCACTTAAACCTATTAAAAGGGGTGTACAATGCGGTTCAAAAAGACTATGGAAAAATAAGCGGTGGTTTTAAATTATCCACGTTTGTAGATGCGCCTGCGGGTTCCGGCCTGGGCACTTCATCAACACTTGTAGTAGCAATTGTTGGTGCCTTTGCCGAAATGTTGCGCCTGCCACTTGGCGAGTATGACATTGCCCATTACGCTTACGAAATAGAACGAAACCAATTGGGGCTGGCTGGCGGAAGACAAGATCAGTACGCCGCCACGTTTGGCGGCGTAAACTTTATGGAGTTTTATGCAAATGACAAAGTAATTGTAAACCCCTTGCGCATTAAACAACAATATCTCTTTGAACTGGAAAATAACCTGGTGCTTTATTATACTTCCACCAGCCGCGAATCGGCAAAAATCATTGAACAACAATCGAAAAATGTAACGGCTAAATTGGAGACATCTATTGAAGCAATGCACCAGTTAAAACAGCAGGCGCAAATGATGAAAGAAGCCCTTTTAAAAGGAAAGCTGAATGAATTTGGTGAAATATTGGATTATGGACATCAGCAAAAACGAAAAATGGCAGAAGGGATTTCTAATTTGTTAATGGAAGAAATTTATGAAACGGCAAAGGAGGCAGGCGCAACCGGTGGAAAAATATCCGGCGCGGGCGGAGGTGGCTTTATGATCTTTTATTGTCCTGGCACCACAAAATATGCCGTTATAAAAAGTTTAAAAAAGTTTGGCGGCGAGCATCGTCCTTTTCAGTTTGTAAAACACGGGTTAACCACCTGGACGATTTAAGGCTATTTTGCAGCCATAATTTCACTCATGGAAAAAATTAAAGCCATCATTCAAGATTCAATAAAAGTAAAAGAGCTTTTACTACAAAACGAAAACTTGCTGAGGAGCCTTTCCGAAATTTCCGACGTCATCGTTAATTCTTTACAAAACCGCGGTCGCATTTATTTTTGCGGTAATGGGGGCAGCGCGGCCGATGCGCAACATTTAGCAGCTGAGTTTTCCGGTAGATTTTATATTGACAGGAAAGCTTTACCTGCAGAGGCTTTGCACTGTAATACATCGTACTTAACAGCGGTTGCAAACGACTATAGTTTTGATTTAGTTTATGCCCGCCTTATTGAAGGCATTGCAAACAAAGGCGATGTTTTGGTGGGATTATCTACCTCTGGAAATTCGGGAAATATTGTAAAAGCATTTGAAGCTGCAAATACTAAAGAGGTTATTACTGTTGCGTTTACCGGCCTCAGCGGCGGCTTATTAAAAAGCATTAGCAGGTATTTAATCAATGTTCCTTCCACCGATACGCCGCGCATACAGGAAAGCCATATTTTATTAGGCCATATTATTTGCCAGTTAGTAGAAGAAAGAAATGAAGCAATCAGCCCCCTGTCCCATCCGAGTGAGTCCGAAGTCCTTCGGACCGGTGAGGGAACTTAGATTAAAAAAACTGTATTTAATGCAGTAAGGTTTATTAAATATTTCTCTTTTTGGTTAGCTAACAGTATTACAACTATCAACACCAGTTGCGTCGCACTCTTGTACCTTTTGTAATTCTATGTAGCATTGTACAACATTCACTCCTGATTATTAAACATCCTTCAGGCTTATAAACTATTTTATAAAACATGTTCCAAAATAAAAAAGAAAACGCCGATCTAAGTTCCCCCAGCGGTCCGAAGGACTCCGGACTCCTTCGGAGAGAACAGGGGGCTTGTTGCATTATTCTTGCCGGCGGCCTCGGCACACGTCTTCGCTCAGCAGTTCCCAATTTACCTAAGTGCATGGCACCTGTTGCCGGCCACCCTTTTTTGTATCACGTCATCAATTATCTGCGGCTGCAGAACGTACAACATTTTGTTTTTTCACTCGGTTATAAATCCCAAATAATTGTTGACTATTTAGCAAAAAACTTTCCCACATTAATTTATAGCATTGTACTGGAAGACGAACCTTTAGGAACAGGCGGCGCCATTTGGCTTGCATTACAAAAAACGGAAGCAGAAAACGTTTTAATTGCCAACGGCGATACCCTTTTTAAAGTGTTTGTTGATAAAGTTTTTAACGTGCACCAAACTGCTGGTTCAGAATGTACACTGAGCTTAAAACCAATGCAAAATTTCAACCGTTACGGAGTGGTAGAACTTACCGAAAAGGGTATCATTTCATCGTTTAAAGAAAAGCAGTTTTACGAAAGTGGGTTAATAAACGGCGGTTTGTATTTATTGAATAGGCAAGCCTTTCTCAAACGTTCTTTTCCCCAAAAATTTTCTTTTGAAAAAGATTATTTAGAAAAATTTTATACCGAAGGAGCTTTCTTCGGTTGTGCGCAAGACGGCTATTTCATTGACATTGGAATACCCGAAGATTACAACCGGGCGCAAACAGATTTACAAAGGAGCGATTTAGATTTTTCGAAAATTGATAAAAGCTGGTCTCTTTTTTTAGACCGCGATGGCGTACTGAACGACGAGCTGCCGGGAACATATGTTTTAAATAAAGAACAGTTTGCTTTCAGTGCAGGCGTGCTAGATGCGGTAAAAACACTATCCGACCGGTTTGGAAGAATTATAGTAATTACCAACCAAAGAGGCGTTGGGCGTGGGTTAATGACGGAAGCCGATCTTTTAAACATTCATGCGCACATGCAAGAAAACATTCAAAAAAGGGGTGGCCGCATAGATGCTATTTATTATTGTACCGATGTAGATAGCCGTTCGTTTTACAGAAAACCAAACCCCGGCGCGGCACTGAAAGCCCAGCTGGATTGGCCAGAAATTGATTTTTCAAAATCCATCATGGTTGGCAATACGTTAAGCGATATGGAGTTTGGCCGTGCTGCCGGCATGCACACCATTTTCATATCTTCCACCATTGAGGCGCCCCCTTTTCCGCATAAAAACATTGGTCTCGTTTTCCCTTCATTGGCCCATTTTGCCGCGGCGGTGCAATCTTAAGATAACATTTGCCTTTTTTGTCCGTTCTTAGTACAGAATAAAGCACCCCTTTTTCTATGAAAAATAATACTTTCTTTTTACTTCTTGTAATCTTATGCAGCGGTGCATTACAAGCTCAAAAGTTTTCCGCTACCGACATGCGGAGCTTGCAAAAGAAAGAAGATACCTTGCAAGTGCTTGCTAAAAATCTGATTATTGACAGTCTTCCACAGCAACGCATGCGTAACGACAGTTTGTTTATCCGCACGCTGGTTCGAACGCTTCAGGTAAAAAATTCTTTTTATTATCCTTTCGATTCGGTTCAGGGAATTTCTAAATTATATGCGCCGGATAGTTCATTTCGCATCTTTAGCTGGTCGCTGGAGTTTGACGATTATTATGCACGCCAGCGCGCCGCCATTCAAATGAAAACTGCCGATGGCTCACTTAAATTAATACCGCTTACCGACTTTTCTGAATTTACCAACAAACCAACTGATTCGGTGCGCACAAAAAACAATTGGATTGGTGCAGTTTATTATAATATGATTAAAACCGAACACAACGGAAAATCTTTTTACACACTTTTTGGCATAGATGATAACAGCGTACGCAGCAATAAAAAATGGATAGAAGTATTGACGTTTGATAAAAACAATCAACCTGTTTTTGGTGGCCCACTTTTCTCGTTTGAAAAGGATAGCGTAAAGCGCCCGGTGCAGCACCGCTTTGGCATCGAATATAAAAAAGAAGCCTCTATTTTAGTAAATTATGTGCCCGAAGAAAACATGATTTTGGTAGATCATTTAATTTCAGAAACAGACGAAGACGACAAGCCTTATACTTTTATTCCCGATGGCGATTCAGAAGGTTTTAAATGGGAAGGCGGCAAGTGGGTTCATATAGATAAACCATTTAATTTTAAGGTAGATATGAAAGGTGCCGATATGTACCTTGGGCGACCGCCATCTGACAAAATTCTTTGGGATAAAGACGGAAACCCTATTGAAGAAAAGGAAAACGTGAAAACGGGAAAAAACAAAAAAGTGGTACCCGCTAAAAAAGGACCGCCTAAAAAAACAAACAAAAAAGGGTGAAAGCAGGATAGTTATTTTTTAAATTTATTTACGTAGGATTTAAGAAATCTGCTAAAGTAAATTCAATAAACTAAAGGAGTGAGCAAAAAGCGCATCTTTAAAACAAAAAAATAGCTGTTGAACAGAGCTTTAAGAGCTGTTTAAAAATTCTACTTCCTTCTTTGTGCCTCTTTGTATTTGCGGCAAAAGAAATCAATAGCACAAATCAATCATCCAACTTCAACACCGCTAAAAACGCCTCCTGCGGAACTTCTACATTACCAATCTGGCGCATGCGTTTTTTGCCTTCTTTTTGTTTTTCCAATAGTTTGCGTTTACGGCTGATATCGCCTCCATAACATTTTGCGGTTACATCTTTACGCATGGCAGAAATAGTTTCGCGGGCAACAATCTTTGCACCAATAGCTGCCTGAATGGCAATTTGAAATTGCTGGCGTGGTACCAGTTCTTTTAGTTTTTCGCAAAGCTTGCGTCCAAATTCCAGTCCGCGGGCGCGGTGGATTAATGCGCTTAACGCATCTACTTTATCGTTGTTTAAAAGAATATCCATCTTTACAATATCTGCTTCGCGCATCCCAATTGGCGAATAATCGAAGGAAGCATAACCACGTGTTTGACTTTTTAATTTATCGTAAAAATCAAATACGATTTCAGTTAGTGGCATTTCAAAATGAAGCTCTACACGCGTAGGCGTTAAGTAACTTTGATTTATTAAGATGCCACGCTTTCCCAGGCAAAGGGTCATTATATTTCCAATATAATCGGGTTTGGTAATAATTTGTGCTTTAATAAAAGGTTCTTCAATCCGGTCTATTTTAACCGGCTCGGGCATTTCGGATGGGTTGTTTACAATAATTTTTTCTCCTTTGGTTGTGTAGGCAATAAAACTTACGTTGGGCACGGTGGTAATTACCGTTTGGTTAAACTCCCGCTCCAGCCGCTCCTGAATAATTTCCATGTGCAGCATTCCCAAAAAGCCGCATCGAAAACCAAAGCCAAGTGCCTGCGATGTTTCGAGCTCAAAAGTTAGCGAGGCATCGTTTAATTGAAGCTTATCCATGCAGTCGCGCAACTCTTCAAACTCATCGGTATTTACCGGGAAGATACCTGCAAACACCATTGCTTTTACTTCCTGAAAACCTTTAATAATCTCTTGTGTAGGGTTTGCTGCGTTTGTGATGGTATCGCCAACTTTTACTTCTTTGGCGTTTTTTATACCGGTAATAATGTACCCAACATCGCCGGTTTTTACTTCATTTTTTGGCGCTAATCCCAACTTTAAAATGCCTACTTCATCGGCTTCATATTCCTGCCCGGTAGAAACAAATTTCACCTTATCCCCTTTTTTCAATGTTCCGTTTACAATTCGATAATAAACAATAATGCCCCGAAAAGAATTAAAAACGGAATCGAAAATTAGTGCTTGAAGCGGCGCATCTTCTTTTCCCGATGGAGCAGGTATTCGATCCACAATAGCTTCTAAGATTTCTTCTATACCAATGCCGGCACGTCCGCTGGCCAGCAAAATATCTTCTGGTTTACAGCCAATTAATTCAATGATCTGATCGCGCACTTCATCAATCATGGCCCCATCCATATCTATTTTATTAATAACCGGAATAATTTCCAGATCATTTTCAATAGCAAGATAAAGATTGGAAATAGTTTGCGCCTGAATTCCCTGGGTCGCATCTACCAGCAAAAGAGCGCCTTCGCAAGCGGCTAAAGCGCGGCTCACCTCGTAGCTAAAGTCCACGTGGCCAGGCGTATCAATTAAATTAAGTGTATAATTTTCGCCTTTATGAGTATGGTTAATTTGAATGGCGTGGCTTTTAATAGTAATTCCTTTTTCACGTTCCAGGTCCATATCGTCCAGAACCTGGTCCATCATATCCCGATCGCTAATGGTGCCAGTACTTTGTAATAAACGATCGGCAAGGGTACTTTTACCATGATCTATATGGGCAATAATGCAAAAATTACGGATGTTCTTCATGTTCAATTGGCTTCAGTTAGCAGCATGCAAAAGTAGAGAAAAGGTTTGAGCAAAGAATAATGTACAAAAATTAAGTGTACAGGGGAATGTTATATTTTTAAGGCTGTTTGAAACTTAAAAAAATGCAGGTGCGTATCATGCAGAAAAAGAAAAAGGTGGTTATAAACAAAGTCAGCAGCTTTAAGTTATGAAAGAAAAAGAAACTATTTACCTTTTCAGGCTATGGAAAGAAAGCCGGTTTCTATTTGTGCTGGTTTCTATATTTATTGCCATAAACCTTTGTTTTAACTTAATCATTAAATCAGAGATTACACCATTTTTTCAATGGAGTTTATATGCAACTCCTATTGCAAAACAATCGCATTATACGTTTTTAGAAGTAAAATATAATAATAAGCTGCTTACTTTTCCGCATACCTGGCAGGAACCCGGCAAGCTTTTGTTTGTAAATACTTTAAATGCATTTATAAGTTTGAAAGTGGATAAAAGTTACGATTATGTGCAACATCATTATGAATCTAACTGGCTGCCTGCACACCCCTTGTTTAAAAAAACATTTCCCAATTTTAAACCCTACAACGACGCGGCTGAACTGGCGAAATTCCCTATCTGGTATAAATTAAGATTGGAGCAACTAACCGGCGAATCAATATATTCGATAAATGTGTTTAAAACAACAGTGATCTTTTTGCCTTCAGGAAAAATAAAGAAACAATCCTCTACTTTAATATATAGCTTGCTATGAATAACTTTCCCCTGGAATTAAAAAGGAAACTTATTGGCAGGCTGGTTTTTGGATACATGCTTCTATTTTTATGTTTTCGATTCATATTAAATGCTACAACTTCACGGCTATTAGGGCCGCCATTAAAAGCCCTGAATTTTGATTTTACCTACTGGGCTTTTGAGTTACTTGACATGCCCGGTTTATTTATATATAACCAAACAGGAGCTATTTTACTGGACGTACTTCTGTTTCTTTTTTGCATATTGTGCATTCTATATCCCTTGCGCAATATTTTTGCAGTGCTATTTGGAAGCCTCTTTTTACTATATTTTTTAACTTACAACACCTACATTGTTCACCATACACACCAACTAACTGTTTTTTTACTTGTCTCTGTCCCGTTTTTTTGCAGAAAGCACAAACGCTGGAACATGTTATGGGAAGGCATGCGCTATTACATTTGTTACTTGTATGTCATGTCTTTTGTTTGGAAAGTGTTTATAGGCAACTCATTCTTTTTTTGGGAGCAAGGAGTAAGTTCAGTTAAGCTGAACCTTATTGAATATATGTATCACTTCCCCTCAACAACAACAACTATCTACAGCTATTTAATTTCTCACCCGTACTTACTTAATAGTGGACATATAATGATTGTATTATTGGAAGGAATTATGGTTATTGGTTTTTTTACAAGAAAGTACGATAGGTTGTTAATGATAATACCAATCATTATACATGTTGTTACTTATTTTGCATCGGATGTTTTTTTTATTGAAATGATAGTGGGCGTTTTTACTTTTCTATCATTGAAGGATATAGCGGCAATATATAAAAACCTATCTTTTTTAACCGCCGGCAAAACTTAGGGTAGCTTGGTAAGTACGTCGGCAGTGAATGTTTACGTTAATAAACTATATTAAAGTTAAATGCAAGGGAGCAACGGAGTAAATAAAAAACATCTAATTGCTCAAAGAAGTTTGTGGCTTTTTATGGCAAAGCTTATGCCTACGATCGTATTTATTCTCATTACTATTCTTTATTCGCGGCAGCTTAGTTATTACAATTATGGTTTATTTCAATCAGTGTGGATGTATACGAATGTAATTTCTGTTACCATCAGTTTTGGAATTTACTCTCTACTACTTTCATCCGATCTCTCGTCTTTTTATTCTCTTTTTAAAAATTACAAAAAAAATATTACAGCTTTTTATCTGGCGTTGGTCACATTAACTTTTCTTACTTTTTTGTTTACAGAAAAGAACATGGAGTACTCCATCCGTTTTCTTCTTATTTTTTTTATTCTTATACAAACAGCTACTCTTATATTAGAAGTATTGTTGATAAAAACAGGACAAGAAAAGTTCATATTTTTTAGTAACTCTTTCTATTCACTTGTATTTTTTGGCTGGCATTATTATGTTTTACAAAAGTCCTTCGATTTGCAGTTCTTACTTATAGGTATCATCATACTTTCTACACTTAAACTGTTTTTGTTTTCCCTGAAGATTAAAAAAATTCCTGTAGGTCAACCAAATACAAAAGTAAGTTTCAATCAATGGAAATTTCTTGGTTTGAATGACATAGTGGGTGTTTTTGCAAAATGGATTGATAAACTTGTGCTCATATATCTTCTATCACCTGGCAACTTTGCATTATTTTTTAATGGATCCATCGAAATTCCAATGTTTGGAATAATGATCAGCGTCATTGGAAGTATAATGCTTGTAGAAATAGCAACAAAGCTTTATTCAAACAAACAAGTGGCTGAAATTTTCAGGGAGAGTTTCCTAATGCTTTCGTGCATCACGTTTCCAGTTTTTTGGTTTTTACTATTTTACAGGAACGAACTTTTTTTTATAGCATTTGAACATAAATACGATGCATCTATTCCAATTTTTTTTATAACACTTATGATCTTGCCTTTGCGTATTAATAATTACAGTGTCATACTTCAATGTTACGATAAAGCTAACGAGGTATTAAAAGGTTCAGTACTTGACATTCTGATTGCAGTAGCCTTAATGCCCGTATTATATCATTTTATCGGGTTGAGGGGCATAGCTTTGTCAATAGTCATTTCAACTTTTTTTCAGTTATTTTATTACCTGAAGCAATCTGCCAAAGTGCTTAGCATACCTGTACTTCAATTAATTCCGTTGAAATCGCTTATTATTTTTTTTATTCTTACTTCTCTCATCAGTTTGTTCTTATTTCTTGCATTGCAAGATCTTAACGTGTATTTCCGGTTAACTGTTGCAATAACACTGACCCTTCTACTAACTGCAACAAGCTTGTTTTATCATTTCAAAAGAGAAAATTTCTTAAAGCGCAGAATCAACAGTTTTTTTTAACTGGTTTAAAAGGTTAAGGTGATAGTATCTTTCTCACCTGTATAAAACTTTTCTTATTAATGTAATAGGCGTATAATAAATAAAGCGTTGGCAAAAAGCTTAATAACAATATAAATATGATACCGGAAGTTAAGCCTGCTAAAAATAAAACAAATGTTACAATGCCGCCTGCCAAAAGGCGGTCATCATCTATAACGCACAATACTGTTAAGTAAAGAATGTAACGATGTTGATGTACTATTTGAAGTGTTCGGGTATAATGAAAGCCATCTGTTAATACTAGTGTAGAATTATTTTTTATACCTCCAATAACCAATGGTTTGTCTTTGTCTAATTGATAAATAGAAGTTCCGTTTACAATAATTCTTATTTTTGAAAAGCTAAATAACAAAGCTTTTTTTCTGGTGATTACAATCTTGTATGTTGAATTACTGCTTAACTTAACCCTTTAATTATTTGTATAAATTCATCGCCCACCAGCGAAGCACCGCCAACCAATCCACCGTCCACATCGGGCTGGGCAAACAGTTCGGCCGCATTAGCTCCTTTTACGCTTCCACCGTAAAGTATAGAAATCTCATCGGCAGATTCTTGTCCGTATTTGTTGGCTAATACAGAACGAATATGTGCATGCATTTGCTGCGCCTGTTGGGTACTTGCTGTTTTGCCGGTACCAATAGCCCAAATGGGCTCGTAGGCAATCACAATCTTTTTCACTTCATCTGCCGACAACTGAAAAAGCGACTGCTCTAATTGGACCTGAACAAAATTGTTTTGTGTTTCCGCTTCGCGTATGTCTAAAGCTTCTCCGCAGCAAAAAACGGGAGTGATGTTTTGTTGCAAACAAAGCATCACTTTTTCGGCTAGCATTTCGGGCGTTTCGTTAAAGTACTGACGGCGTTCGCTGTGGCCTATGATGCAATAGCTGACGTTGATAGATTGGAGCATTTGTGCCGATACTTCGCCGGTGTAAGCACCACTGCTTTTATTGGAACAGTTTTGTGCCGCTACAAAAAACCCGTCGGCACCGGCAACTTTACTGAAGGCCATTTCTCAATATGGGAAAGGAACGGCAAAAATCACTTCGCTGTTTTGAGCCAAAACCGTTTTCTGTTTTAATATCCCGCCTAACAATTCTTCACCTTCAGCATAGGTTAAATTCATTTTCCAGTTGGCTGCTGCAATTTTTTTACGCATGATTTCTTTTTAATAAATAACTTCTCTTTTTAAAATAACAATCACTGAGCGGGTTGCGCTTTGATACAGCGTTGTATCAACTGTCGAAACAACCTCCCACCCTTGCTTTCCTAGTTCATTTAATTTTACAGTTAAGGCTTTGTAATCTATTTTCCCAACCCAAAAGCCTTTCGCAGGAACATCCAAAACAGTATATTCAAATTTTCTCATGCAACTTAATAATGGTCAAAAATATGCTTCAAAATTAGGGCTTCCGTTTCGGTCAGTAATTTATGTTTTAAACCTTTCCAATTTTGAATATGTTGCAGCGCTTTTTGGAAATGGTAACGCTGTATGCCATCGCTTCCCCACGAAAAGGAGGGAATGTATTTTGGTGTTAGCCCTGTTCCATAAACATTAGAGCAAACACCAATTACGGTTCCGGTATTAATAGATGTATTAATGGCGGTTCGGCTATAATCGCCCATAAATACACCGCATTTTAGTCCCACGTTTATTAATCCTGATGGCGTATAAACCTGCACATCAGAGGCATTGTTTTTTACGTTTGAATTGGTGGTACCGGCACCTAAATTGCACCACTCACCTATAACTGCATCACCCAAATATCCATCGTGGGCTTTGTTGGAATATCCAAACAAAACCGAATTTTTTATTTCGCCACCAACAGTACTAAAAGGGCCAATAGTAGTAGCGCCATAAATTTTTGTTCCCATCTTTACCACTGCTCCTTCGCAAATAGCAATTGGGCCGCGAAGCATGCTGCCTTCCATAACCACGGCGTTTTTACCAATGTAAATAGGGCCTTTCGATGCATTTAGAAAACAATGTTCTACAGTTGCACCATCTTCTATAAAAATGCTTTTGGCCGCGGTTGTTTTATTGGTTGATGAAATTGTTTTAGACTTTCGCCTTTTTGTTACCAACTCAAAATCCTGTTGAATAGCCCACTCGTTCAGCTGGACTATGTCGGACGGAAAATTTATTTGCTTTACTGATTCGTTGTACTCAACAGATTTTTCAACCTTTATTTTGTTAGCACTAATTATTTGCTTTCCTGAGATGGAATAAACAAAACCTTGTTGGCCAGGAACTGATAAAAACTCACCTGGTTTCAGCTTTTTAACCCTTTTTGCCATGTTTTGGGTAGGCAATACATTTCCATGAACAAGATAAACAGTATCGTTAGCGGTTATTTTATCTAATTCTACGGCACTGTCGCTGTCTTTGTAATCGCCTTCCTGCTTATCATACGAGGGGGTTTCCAAATAGCGCTCCCATTTTTGCCGGATAGTGAAGATACCTATGCGAATGTCTTGTATTTGCCGCGTTAGCATAAATGGAAACAAGTTTTCGGGACTACAAAACTCTTCGGTAAAAACAATCTTGCTCACGGCCTGCAAAAGTTATAAATGATTGAAAAAAAATTTTTTACCTGATGAAACTAACTCAAAATCTTCAAACCATATTTTTGTAAGTTTATTTTCATAATAAGGCAAAAACTTAATGTTGTGCCTTTTCAAAACCTTTAAAAAAGGGGTATTAAAAACCGGATGGTACAAAATGAAATCGTATTATTTGTTGTAAACATTGGAATTTTGGCCAGCTGTTCGAACAATAAAAGCCCATGAAAAGTTTTGGTGCAAAGGGGTTTGCCCTGCAATTTTATTTAAAATTAATAACTACTCCGGTTCTTTCTCAGGCCAAACCCTTAAAAAAAGGTTCTGTCTTTAACGGGTTGGCAATGGTTTTGAAGTATTCGTACACTATATAACTTTTTGTTAGTTCAGTTTTTTCAACTTTTAAAAAAATTCCTAATGCAACAACCTCCTGACGACGCACCAAAGCTTTCGTTTGAAAAAAAAGTATGGATCGCTACAGGCATAGTTGGCCTATCCATTATTATACTTTGGATAATAAAAGCTACGTTCAATGTACTTTTGCTGGTGCTGGCCGGCGCCTTAATTGCTCTTTTTTTCAGAGGTTTAAGCGGGCTGCTTCAACGCTTTTTAAAAGTTCCCAAAAAAGCCAGTTTACCCATTGCCATTATTGGTTCGCTGGGGCTGCTGGTGTTGTTTTTTTGGTTTGCCGGCAGCCGCATTCAGGAACAAACAGGGCAATTGGTAAACACACTACCATCGACGATTGAAAAATTAGAGGAAAAATTAAATGAAAGTTCCGTCGGACAGCAGATTTTAAATCAAGCTTCGGATGGTGGCGTACAAAAAACAAGCGCCATGGTAAAATCTTTTTTCCGCAGCACGTTTGGTGTTTTGGGCGATGTGTATGTGGTGCTTTTTTTAGGATTATTCTTCACATCGGCGCCAAAAACATACGTATCCGGATTTATAAAATTAATTCCGGTAAAAGGCCAGTCCAAAGCAAATGATGTTGTTTCCAAAATTGGTTCATCCCTTACAAAATGGCTGAAAGGGAAAATATTTTCCATGCTTGTAGTGGCCATTTTAACTGCTATTGGTTTATGGATTATTGGTATGCCTATGATTATTGTACTGGCCTTAATTGCCGGGCTTTTAAACTTTATACCCAATTTTGGACCTCTGCTGGCCATGATACCAGCTGTTTTGGTTGCCTTAATGCAAGGCACAACTACTGCCTTGCTGGTTGCTGGTTTGTATATTTTAGTTCAGGTGCTCGAAAGCAATATTATTACGCCGCAAATACAAAAAAAATTAATAAGCATACCGCCTGCATTAATCATATTAGCGCAACTTTTTATGGGTGTGCTCACCGGTGGTTGGGGTTTAATATTGGCTACGCCCGTTGTAGCTATATTGATGGTAGTGCTGCAGGAACTGTACACTAAACCACAAGAAAGCTAAATAGATTACAAGTTTAGGTTTTAGAAAAACTGAACACCCTTTTTAACTGAAAAGGAAAGAGCAAGCGGCGCGGTGAAAAGGAAAAAGAAGGAAGCGCTATTTTAAAATTGCCCACACGTTTAAACATTAGATATACTCCTAAAATAACATAAAGCAATAATAATAATGGCGCAGTAACAATCCTGAAAGCCAATGAAAGAAGTGCCGCGGTTATATTTAATAAATCACTCATCATGAAAAACCTCCAGTGAATAATTTTTCATAGAATACGGCAAAAAAAGGGATAGTTTAAAAACGGAGCCAATGATTGGATTCAAACATAAGACAGTAGCGCACCCTTTTTCGCTGCTCAGGAAAAAAAAATCCCTTTGCATTGTGCAAAGGGACAATTTTATAAGGCGCTGAAAGGTTTTAATGTCTTTGGTCTTGTCGGATTCGGACGCCTTAGTTCTTCAAGTTAGGAATTGGACGGAATTTTCTTTAGGATTGGGATTAAAAACGGACTTTCTTTTAAGATGACTGGATTGTTTGGTTTTTTTAGAATTGGATGTTTGGTTTTGGTTTTTTTAAGGTTTGGATGAATTTGGTTTCTTTCGGATAATTGGTTTTTTACTTTGGTTTTTGTTAGGATCTGGTTTTTCGTTGACTGACTTGTTAAGCTCATCAACAGTGTAAAAGTAATGTTTGCCATCATCACCTACAATCGGGTTATTGACTCATTTTTTAGCTATGGTAATTACCTACAGAATGGTATATTAACGATGTGGAGTTTGCAAATTTTACTAAAGTGGCGCGGGAGAAAACAAGCTTAAAAGGGTATAAAATAAAAATGGGGCCAGAATAGAAATTCAGCCCCGTTTAAAATCCAA
>JBBSRB010000019.1:0-31376 GCA_038243445.1 Chitinophagales bacterium
CACACACCCATCATTTAGGCAATCGCCGCCAATGTTATGATCCGTCTTATCTGCCAGCAGCACTTTACAGCCTATCGTGTTCATAAACAAGCTCACACTCAAACCGGCTGAACCTGCGCCTATCACCATAATATCATACTTCTTTTCTTCCATGGTTTATAAATTTAACCATTGATTATAAGCCACCTGAACTTCTACACAATTATCATTTCTTTATTACTTCTTATTTTTTAACCCACCTATTGCTTGTTTTTATTTGAAAGGATGGCATTCGTATGCGTTAATAGTCGCTAAAAATGAGAAACCCTTACAAAATTATATAAGAGATATAGGACAGATGATTTTAGAACCTTTTTATTGTACAGCTTTTTCAAATGCCTATCATTTCCGTTTTTTGACTCTGAAAGCAGCCATTTTAATGGAATGACTTGTTGAACTAAAATTAATGTTTTTGGTATGGCTCAAAAGCTTAGGTAATGTCCTAAAAAAAAGTGGAATCAGCTTGATTCCACTTTTTTTAAGACGCTGCAACTGGTACCCTTTCTTGAATGTTTTTTAGAAACAAACATTCTAAAGCAGGTTGCTTATTATAAGGCTACCGACCCCTTTTTAAGATGTTTTTGTTTATAGGCGGGATTAATAACCTTCTTCTATATTATAAATCGGCGTGTACAACAGATCGTAATATTCCGCGGCCATTCGGTTACTGTCAAACTGAAAGCGAACATCGCGCATGCCGTTTTTAACTACCTGGCGCCAGGTTGAATGATCGCTATAATACAAGGGCAAAATTTCTTCGTTTAATATTTTATACAACTGGTCTAAATCGTATTGATCCTGTTCCTGCGTGTTCATTTCGGTATAGTCTACTGGTGGAACCACAAAGCCGTTATGACCATGATTAATAAACTCCGGAATCCAACCATCGTTGGTAGAAAAGTTCGCTGCGCCGTTCATAGCAGCCGTCATACCACTGGTGCCCGAGGCTTCCCGCGGCACGCGTGGATTATTTAACCAGCAATCAGCTGCCTGTTTTAACCGTTTTGATAAGGTTAGCTCGTAGCCTACCATAACGGCTACGTTCTTATAATTTCTGCTCAGGTACACCAGCTCATTAAATTCAGAAATTGCAGGATAATCAACCGGATAAGGCTTGCCAGCCCAAATAATCTGCACCGGGTATTCAGTATTGGCCATTAAAGCATTAAATCGTTCAATGTCACGCGTAATTAAATTGGCTCGTTTATAACCTGCAAAACGGCGTGCCCAAACAATGGTAAAAACTCCGGGACTAAACAGCTTTCCGGTTTGATCGGCTACCAAATCAAAAGCACGCTTTTTCAAATATTTTTTGCGATCGTCAAAACCATAATCATCGCCAATCTCTCCAAACTTATATAATTGTTTATCGGCCCAGTAGCGCCAGTTTTGCGCATTGGTAATTGAAATGATGGGGCAAATATTGTCGTACTTACTCCACATTAGTCGCGATACTTTGCCATGTAATTTCGACACACCATTGGCAATCCGTGCCAGGCGCAAAGCCGCAAGCGAATGGTTAAACTGGTCGTCGGGCATGCCCGTAAGTTCTTTTACTTCGTCAACGGTTAAGCCGGAAAAGTAACCCATTTTATAACAAAGATGTATCTCATGCTTTTCGTTACCGGCCTCTTCGGGTGTGTGCGTAGTAAACACCAGGCGCTTTTTTACTTCTTCTTTATCTTGTCCAAACTTGTTGTATAAATAAAAAGCGGCGGAAAGTCCGTGTGCTTCATTCAAATGATACACTTCGGGGTCAAAGCCCAATTCATCCATAAGTTTTGCGCCGCCTTTTCCCAGCAAAATAAACTGCGCCACTTTAGTAGCCACATTGGCATCGTACAGGCGATGGGTAATTGTTTGCGATACGTAGTCGTTTTCTGGTATATCGGTAGTTAATAAAAACAGCGGTGCCGATTGAAAGGTTTGTGGTGGCAGATAAAGCACTTTTACCCAAACCGGGTGTTCGTGTATTACTATTTGAAACTGAATGCCGGTATCTTCTAAGAAACTGTATTGCTTTTCCATCCAGGTTACCTGCATTGTCTGATCCTGGTTGCGGGTTTGATCGTAATAACCAAACTTCCACAAAATGCCAATGCCCACAAGGTTTTGCCGCAGCTCAAAAGCACTGCGCAAATGAGAACCTGCTAAAAAGCCCAAACCGCCACTATAAATTTTTAAGGGTTGATGCACTGCAAACTCCATTGAAAAGTAAGCTACTCTTTTTTTATATTGCTCGTCAACTGCATAAGGCACCTGGTATGATCTAAAATCCATATTGTACTTCTTTAATAGCCCGCAAAATAAAGGCAATTACTGCTTATTGTGTGGCAATTACACAATTACTCCTAAATTATTTTTTACCCCCTTTTTTTAATGTTTCTTTTTTTAAAGCTTTATTTTTTTTATAGGTTCCGTTAAACGAACATTTTAAACCGCGGTGTAATCCGCAGCCTTCGTCCTCTTCTAAGGTAACTGCAGAAGAACTAAACTGTAGCTCCAGCACACAGGCATCGCCGCTTTGCCGGTACACCGCCGTGGAGCCAGTGGTAAAAAAAGCAGTGCCTTTTAACTCGCCGCTACACGCACCGCCGTCTTTTTCAAAATAAATGTAAAAGTTGATCTCGTTTTTATTTCGGCCATCGCGAACGGAAACAATATTCTTTTTATCGGAGCCATAATCTCCGGCAAAGGCGTGGATTTTTGAAAAAGTATCAATGGGGTTAATCAATTCTACGCTACTGTCATCAAGCAAATCGGTCATTACAAGAATAAACGATTTTGCCGTTTTGTTGTACGCATATACTTCTTTCCCTTCTGTTGTAAGCCCATCTTCTGCCTTATTACTTACTGCTCTTGTAATAGAAAGAGATTTATCAAGAGAGCTTTTTTGGCTTGTTTTCGGATTGTTATCGGGCACTAAAAACGGGAAGGCTGCACCAAACGTTCCATCGCTTTTGAAGGTTACAATCAGGGCTGCTTTACGTTTGTTGCCCAATGCTTTTACAATAAAAAACGTTTCTTCTCCTTTGCCTTCTGCTCTTACCAACGGCACAAAAGTTGTTTTGCCCGCTTTACCTAATGCTTTTACCAATACCGAATCTGGAATATAGGAGGCAAACACTTCATTGTGCAGCGCTGCAGTGTCCTCATCTTTCAGCAAGCCGCTGTCTGTAAGCTCGTAAGTAAGTTCTGCTTTTTTAAACCTGGCAGCAAAAGTATTGTAGCTAAGGCCTGTTTCATCTTTCTCGTTCTGCTGCTTCGGATTGTTGTTACCGCAGCTGGCAAAAACGAAACCAATCAACAAAAAACACATCCATTTCATAGCCAAATTTTACTGCAAATAAAGGAAAAGATAGACTATAAAACAGGTAAACTTAGTTTTGATTGATTGAGGCCAATAGTTTAGGTTTGCCTAAATAAAAATTTAGTCTTCTTGAAATTATCGCATAGTGAGGAAAACTATTTGAAAGCTATTTTCCATTTACAAATGGAAACCGCTACCGTAAGCACCAATGCCCTTGCGCAGGAGCTTGATGCGCG
This sequence comes from Chitinophagales bacterium, assembly GCA_038243445.1. Lineage (GTDB taxonomy): Bacteria > Bacteroidota > Bacteroidia > Chitinophagales > Chitinophagaceae > Flavisolibacter. Next base: position 3,586 of record JBBSRB010000019.1, read on the forward strand.
TCCGGCTTCTATTACCGACATGATGAAAAAACTTAGCCAAAAGGGGTTACTGCACTACAAACCTTATTATGGTTTTTATTTAAGTGCCGAAGGAAAGAAACTGGCTGTTCACATTGTTCGCAGGCACCGCTTATGGGAGTACTTCCTTTCGGAAAAGCTGGGTTTTAGCTGGAACGAAGTTCATCCGGTGGCCGAACAACTGGAACATATAAGAAGTAAAAAACTGATTGATAAACTAGATGAATATTTAAATTTTCCGCAGTTCGATCCGCATGGCGACCCCATACCCGATGGCAAAGGAAAAATGAAAAAAGGAACTAAACTTTCGCTCGATCAGTTGCTGCCCAATCAAAAAGCTGCAGTTGTACGTGTAAGCAATCAATCGGAAGAAATGTTGGAATTATTACAACACAAAAACATTGGCATTGGTACAGTAGTAGAAGTGCGAAAGCAGTTTGAGTTTGACCGATCGCTACAGATAAAAATAGAACCAAAAGGGCTGGAAACTATTAGTGAACAATTGGCTAAAAACATTTTTGTAATTTATGAAGCCGTTAAATAGCGATGCCTCTTTAAGCGAAGTGCATGGAAGTGTAGATACTACAAACGCTGCAAAACCTGGCTGGCGAAGAATTTTATCTTTTTTTGGCCCGGCTTACCTGGTAAGTGTGGGTTATATGGATCCCGGCAACTGGGCAACGGACTTGGCAGGCGGCAGCCAGTTTGGTTATAAGCTTATTTGGGTGTTGTTAATGAGTAACCTGATGGCGCTTCTGCTGCAAAGTTTATGTGCGCGGCTGGGCATTGTTAGAGGCCGCGACCTTGCACAGGCAAACCGCGAAACCTACCCAAAAGGGGTGAATTTTTGTCTTTACATTTTAGCAGAAGTGGCTATTGCCGCAACCGACCTGGCCGAGATTTTAGGCATGGCCATCGGCATACAACTGCTAACAGGTATGCCTTTAATATGGGGTGTTTCTATTACCGTTTTAGATACGTTTTTATTGCTGTTGCTGCAGCGGCTGGGCATGCGCAAAATGGAAGTGTTTATCATTTCGCTGGTGGCTATAATTGGTATTTCATTTCTCATTCAAATAATTATAGCTGCGCCCGATCTTGGCGAAGTGGTAACCGGCTTTGTGCCTTCTATTCCAAACGATACGGCTTTATATATTGCCATTGGAATTATTGGAGCTACGGTAATGCCGCACAACTTGTACCTGCATTCGGCTTTAGTGCAAACCCGAAAAATTAAGCGAGATTCGAATGGCATAAAAAAGGCGTTGAAGCTTAATTTTATTGATACCACCATTGCGCTAAACCTTGCGTTTTTTATTAATGCAGCTATACTTGTACTGGCAGCTACCGTGTTTTATAAAACCGGACGAACCGATGTAGGCGAAATTAGACAGGCACACGAACTGATGGCTCCCATGCTAGGTTCCAACCTGGCTCCTATTTTATTTGCTGTGGCATTAATTGCATCCGGACAAAGTTCTACTGTTACCGGAACGCTTGCGGGGCAAATTGTAATGGAAGGTTATTTGCACCTGCGTATTAACCCCTGGATGCGTCGGCTGCTAACGCGCCTTGTAGCAATTATACCAGCCGTAGTGGTTATTTTAATCAGGGGCGAAGAAAACATTGATGACCTCCTGATCTTTAGCCAGGTAATTTTAAGTCTTCAATTAGGCTTTGCGGTTATTCCACTCATTCATTTTGTAAGCGATAAAAAAACAATGGGTGAATTTACTATTAAGCCTTTTACGCAGGTTTTAGCGTGGCTGGTAACGGTTGTACTGGTGTACTTAAATATTCGAATGGTGTTTGGTCAAACAGCCGAACTGTTTCTCCAGGATGGAAATTTGCTTTGGAAAGGCGTTATTATTATTGCCGGAGTTTTGTTTGTGGTGCTCTTACTTATTGCCACTATTTACCCGCTGCTAAAACGTCCGTTAAAAAGAACTACAGCAAAACATCACCATGTATCTTCTTCCTTAGCGGAACCGCTTCTTCCAAAATACAAAAAAATTGCAGTGGCATTGGATTTTAGCGGACACGACCAGCAATTGTTGTCGCACGCAATGGGACAGGCTAATAAAGCCACAAAATTTATTTTAATTCATGTAGTGGAAAGTGCTTCGGCAAAGATACTGGGCGTAAATACCGACGATTTAGAAGCCAGGAATGACAAAGAAAAGCTGGATGCTTATGGAAGGCAATTACAAGAGCGCGGCTTTGCCACCGAAAGTTTGTTGGGTTTTAGCCATCGTCAAAAAGCCATTGTAAGACTGGTGAACGAATCGGGCGCCGACTTATTGATTATTGGTGCACACGGACATAGCGGCATGAAAGATTGGCTTTATGGCGAAACTATTGAAGCAGTGCGGCACCAGATAAAAATTCCAGTGCTGATTGTAAGTCTTTAAAAAATAAGTTTTCAAATCTTGATTTTATTTTTCATACTCATTTATAAAAATCTATCAGGCGATCCAATAAGAAAAGTGATTTTTCATTTTTTAATTTTCCTCATCGTAATCAATCTCCACAATCCGATCAACTGATTAGCCTTAGTTTTGCCCTTTCTATTATATAAACAAAACCGCAGCTACCAATGACGCAAAAGATTAAAGTAACCAATCCCGTAGTAGAACTGGATGGTGATGAAATGACCCGTATTATCTGGAAGTTCATCAAAGACAAATTAATTCTGCCTTATTTAGAATTAGATATTAAATATTACGATCTGGGGATTGAGTACCGAGACCAAACCGGAGACCGCGTAACAATAGATGCCGCAAACGCCATTAGACAATACGGCGTGGGTATAAAATGCGCTACCATTACGCCCGATGAAGACCGCGTAAAAGAGTTCAACCTTTCGCAAATGTGGAAAAGTCCAAACGGAACTATTCGTAATATTTTGGACGGAACCGTTTTTAGAGAACCCATTGTAATTAAAAATGTTCCGCGCCTTGTTACCACCTGGGATCGGCCCATTGTAGTTGGACGTCATGCCTTTGGCGATCAATACAAAGCAACCGATTTTGTGGTAAAAGGGAAAGGAAAATTAACCATTACGTTTGAAGCCGACAGTGGTGAAAAACAAGAATACGAAGTATATAATTACACCGGTGAAGGCGGCGTAGCGCTTGCCATGTACAACACCGATGAAAGCATCAGAGGTTTTGCCCGAAGCTGTATGAACATGGCTTTGCAAAAAGGCTGGCCGCTTTACTTAAGCACTAAAAACACTATTTTAAAAAAATACGATGGCCGATTTAAAGACATTTTTGCCGAAGTATTTGAAGCGGAATTTGCACAGAAATATACCGATGCCGGCATTACTTACGAACACCGTTTAATTGATGATATGGTGGCAAGCGCTATGAAATGGAACGGCGGTTTTGTATGGGCTTGTAAAAATTACGATGGCGATGTGCAAAGCGATTCGGTTGCTCAGGGTTTTGGTTCTTTAGGTTTGATGACATCTGTTTTAGTAACACCAGATGGACAAACAATGGAAGCCGAAGCGGCACACGGAACCGTTACACGGCATTTTCGCGAGCACCAAAAAGGGCGGCCAACTTCTACCAATCCAATTGCATCAATTTTTGCGTGGACAAGAGGTTTAGCTTTTCGGGGAAAATTAGACGACAACCAGCCGCTTATTGATTTTTGCCATGCATTGGAAGCAATTTGTATTGAAACGGTAGAAAGTGGTAAAATGACCAAAGACCTGGCACTAACCATAAAAGCAAAAGCCGAACACGGAACCGATTATTTATACACCGAAGAATTTTTAGATGCAATTGATGAAAACCTGAAATTAAAAATGGGAATAACTTCAGAGAACTGATAAAGCAGGCTAAAAACATACAGAAAAGGGGTATAAGAAATCATTTCAAAACATACAAAAAAGGGTACCCTTTTCAGCTTCTTTTTTTTATAACTGTACCACCAAACATTAAAAAAACCCTCAGCAAATCGCTGAGGGTTTTTAGTATGAAAATAGTTACCAATTAACCTTCTTTTTCAGGAGTTGCATCGGTTGCGTTTCCGCCTTTATCTTCCTGCTGCTGAAGCTTTTCTTTAATTTGAGCTAAAGCGCCTAAATCGCCAAGCGTTGCTTTTTCCACTTTGCCTTGAAGATTTTTCACTGCTTTTTGAGTTTTATCAGATTCCGCTCTTGCTTCTTTGCGAGCCATATCTTTCTCTTCGGCAGCCGATTGTTCCCAAATGCGTGTGTGTGATACAACAATCCGCTTTTCGTTGCGATCGAATTCAATCACCATAAACTCGGCTGCTTCATCGGCATTTACACTTTTTCCATCTTCCTTCATCAGGTGGCGGTTAGGTGCAAATCCTTCTAAGCCGTAAGGTAATTGAACGGTTGCGCCTTTATCATCTTTACGGCTAACGGTTCCTTCGTGTACAGTTCCTATAGCAAACGTATCCTGCAGGCTATTCCATGGATCTTCTTCCAGTTGCTTATGACCTAACTGCAGTTTGCGGTTTTCCTTATCAATTCCTAAAATAGCTACGTCAATGGTTTCACCCACTTTTGTAAATTCTGTTGGGTGATTAAAACGCTTTAACCAGCTTAAGTCGGAAATATGAATCATACCACCAATGCCAGACGTTAACTCTACAAACACGCCGTACGGAGTGATGTTTTTAACGGCACCCGCATGACGGCTGTTCTCGGGAAACTTAGTTTCAATATCGCTCCACGGATCGTCGGACATTTGTTTGATGGACAAGCTCATTTTGCGGCTGTCTTTATCTAACGTTACAACTTTCGCTTCATGATCGTCTCCTAACTTAAAGAATTCCTTTGCGTTGATTGGCGTATTAGCCCAGGTAATTTCCGATACGTGAACCAAGCCTTCAACACCCGGCATAATTTCTAAAAATGCGCCGTAATCTTCAATGTTCACAACTTTACCGCTCACTACTTCGCCTTCTTTAATGGTTTCCGGCAATACATCCCAAGGGTGCGGTGTTAATTGTTTTAAGCCTAAAGAAATACGCTTTTTCTCGTCATCAAAATCTAATACAACAACGTTTATTTTCTGGTCAAGTTTCAACACCTCGGTTGGGTGGTTAATGCGACCCCAGGAAATATCGGTGATGTAAAGTAAACCATCCAAGCCGCCAAGATCCATAAACGCACCAAAGTCGGTAATGTTTTTAACCGTTCCTTCCAGTACCTGGCCTTTTTCAAGCTTTCCAATAATTTGAGCACGCTGAGCCTCAATATCGCTTTCAATTAATGCTTTGTGCGATACAACGGCGTTTTTAATGGCTTCGTTAATTTTAACCACTTTAAACTCCATTGTTTTACCTACAAACTGATCGTAATCGGTTACAGGCTTCACATCTATTTGCGAACCTGGCAAGAAGGTTTCCATACCAAACACATCTACAATTAAACCACCTTTGGTTTTAGATGTGACGGTACCGGTAACAATTTCGCCGGTCTTGTGAATTTCTACAATTCGCTCCCAGGCACGGGTAGTACGGGCTTGCTTGCGGCTAAGATTCAGATTACCATCACGGTCTTCTTTATCAACCACCATTACTTCCACTTCGTCGCCTACTTTTAAACCCTGGATATCACGAAATTCGTTTAAAGAAACAAGTCCATCACTTTTAAAACCAATGTTTAAAACCACATCGGTTTTTGTAATTCCTACAACCAGCCCTTTAATTAACTCTCCGTCGTTTAACTGTACAAATGTGTTTTCGTAAACGCTGTCGTACTTGTCTTTTTCTTCCTGCGTGTACGCAGCTACGTTGCGCTTGTCAATGGTCCAGTCAAAATCGTCGTGTGCAGCTACAGTTTCTTCCACTTGCGGTTCTACCGGAACGTTGTTTTGCACGCCGTCATCGTTTACATTTTCACTTTCGTGACTATCGGTTACGGCAGCATTTTTTAAAGGTTCGTCTTGCTCCTGCCCCATCGTTGGGTTTTGCTCTTCAACAGGTTGGTTTGTTGTCGCTGTAGCATTTTGGGTAGCTTCCTGAGCTCCTTCAGCCTGCTCCTGTCCTTCAGCGTTTGGGTTATTAATTATATTTTCTTCCATAAAAAGCCCGCTGTTTTATTCGGGGGTGCAAAGATAAGCGTTAAGCACGAAGTGAGCGGTATGAAACAGGCGGTTATTTTATAATGTTTTGCACCCTGCATCCTTTGGTGGCGGTTACGTTTTACCAAATTAGCGTACCCTTGTTTTTACACCTTAAATAACCCGTGCTTTAGCTTGATCTTTCGTTTGTGCACTTTTTAAACGCCAAGTTTTGTTTTAAACTTTATACCTGAACCTGTTAAAATATCACCCGTTGTAATACCTAACCCCTTTTTAGTGGCATTGTATTCGCTCTCTGTAGTATTCAAAATAGTTTACTATGGATAAGATTGAAAAAAGAACAATGATGGACAAGCTCGTGCGCGAACTGGAAGATTTAACCAACAGCCAAACCTCAGTACTAAAAAAGATTGGTCAGATAGAAGCTGAAAACATTAACCTTGGCAACAGTTTGTTGGATAAAGGCCTGCCGGAAATTTACGAACATGCCGATGAAACCCTAACCCAGGCAACGGCTTTACTTGCAGAATTTACCGAAGCAAGAGACAAATTTGTAACCGATAATAAGTTAGACCAAGTATCGGAAGCTGCGGAATAAAGAAAATTGGAAACTACTTTTTAAACAATTTAGTTGTTTTATTAAGGCACTAAACCTGTTAAAAAAGGTAGTGGTTTGCAGCAAATAAAAAACCCCTTAAAAAGGGGTTTCTTTTTTTATCATGTTATGGCTTCAAATATTTATCAAACCAGGCATAATATCTTTCGTACCGGTCTTTAATAAAGCTTGGCTGCGTAAAGCCATGAAACTGCCCCGGGTATACCAGCAACTCCGTAGGCGTGCCAACAGATTTCAACGCCTGGTACATTTGCTCGCTTCCAATGGCAGGTACGTTAAAGTCTTTTTCGCCTGTTATAAATTGAGTGGGCGTTTTTATCTGGTCGGCATGTAAAAAAGGGTAAGAAAGCTTTAAATACTTTTCGTAATTTTTATTTTTCCAGGGCTGCCCTAGTTCATTGTCCAACTGTAAAATATACTGGTCTACTCCATATAAAGAAAGCTGCAAAGCACTGCCCGCTCCACTGCTTGCCACTTTAAAGCGGTTATCTTTTGCAATAGTATAATTGGTTAAAATACCGCCGTAGCTCCAACCGCTGATACCCATTCTTTCTCCGTCTGCAATCCCTTTGTTTACCAAATAATCGGCGGCGCCTAAAATATCCATTACTTCTTTGTTGCCCCAATCGGCAAAAATAGCTTTACTAAAGGCTATTCCACGTCCGTTGCTTCCGCGGTAATTAACAGCCGCTACTGCATAACCTTTGGCAGCAAACATCTGGCGGGTCATATCAAACGAAAATTCATCTTGTCCTACTGGTCCGCCATGAATGTAAAAGATTAGCGGAAGCTTTTGTTTTGGAGCATTTGGCGGCAGGTACAGCAACCCGGAAACCTTCGTTCCATCCTTGCTTTTTGATACGAATTTTTCAACAGAGGCAAGGGCAATTGAATCTACAAATTTATTTTGAACCGTTGTTATGCGGCGCAGCCCATTAGCTTCGATCGCATACAATTCGGCAGGCAATTGTGGCTCCGACATGGTTGCAAGCCAACCCTCTTTTGGATGCAATACAACAGATGTAAAGCTCCTGTTTCCGCCAGAAATGACCTGCATTTTACCCGTAGCAAGAGAATACGAAGCTATGTACCGCTGTAAATCGTCGGTTACTAAAACAGCAATACTATCGCCCCCTTTTGACCATCTTGGACTGGAAACTGGTCTGTCGAGGCTTTTAGATATTGTTTTTACCTCACCGCCGTTTGCTGGTGCCACACAAAGCATTGGCTGATCGTACATTATATAATTTTCGCTGGATGTAGAACGGAGATAGGCGATACTTTTACCATCGGGGCTCCATTGCGGCGAATGATCGGCGCCTAACCAGGTGGTAAACTTCACAGGCTGTGCACCCTTTTTCGCATCTATTATCCATATATCGCTGTTGCTATTTTTATCCGGGTCTTCCGATTGATTGCTGACAAATGCAATCTTAGAGCCATCTGGGCTCCATTGTAAATCAGCTTCGTTATACAAGCCCCGGGTAAGTGTATCAAGTTTTTTGGTAGCCACATCAAACAAATACAAATGGGTGTTACGGCTTTCGTGCAAATAACCGTTTACGTCTTGTTTAAACCGGTAACGGTTAATAATGTAGGGCTTCGGTGGTTTGTTCTTAGCTGTATCCAGCGGGTCTTTAATAATCAGTGCTATTGATTTAGAATCGGGGCTCCAGTCGTAATCCGAAATCTCGCCTTTAATGTCAGTTAACTTAATGCCTTCGCCGCCCAACCGGTTTAGCAACCAAACCTGGCTGGACCCGCCCTGCCGCGCTGCTGTAAACGAAAGGTATTTTCCGTCGGGGCTCCAGCGCGGGTTAGACTCACCGTCGGGGCTGCTGGTGAGCTGTACCGATTCTGTTCCATCCCACCGAATCATCCAAATGTCTGCATTGCGTTTATCTTTTGCCGAATCGACAGAAGTTAAAGTGTAAGCAACCCAGTTTCCATCTGGCGCAATCTGAGGATCGCTAATGGTTTGCAGGCGATAAATATCTCCAGGTTGAAGTGGCCGCTTACCTGTTTGGGCCATTAATAAAAAAGGCAAAAGGGCAAAGCAGTAGATAAGAAATGATTTTTTCATATCAATAAATCGTGTTCCTTCAAATGTACTGCATCAAAAGAAAAAAACGCTCAATTTTACGGTACCGATTTCAGACTTTCTGCCGCGATAGTTTTACCGGCAATCCAGCCGCTTGTCCACGCATGTTGAAAATTAAAACCGCCGGTTATGCCATCTACATCCAACACTTCGCCGGCAAAAAAAAGGTTCGGCGCCCTTTTGCTCATCATTGTATTGGCATCCACTTCGGACAAATTAATTCCACCGGCGGTGACAAATTCTTCTTTAAAAGTAGTTTTGCCCCGCACTTCAACGGTATAATCAACCAGATTTTTAATTAGTAAATTTTCCGCCTTTAACGGCAGATCGCTAAAACGGATTTCTGAATTAATTCCCGAAAGCTCTAATAAAAAAGTCCAAAGCCTGCCGGCCAGATTGTCAACATTGAGATTGACTATTTTCTTTGAAGATTGCGACGATCTAAACTGTTGAAAAAGGGCTTTTAGGGTTTGATCGTTATGTTGCGGCAACCAATTTATTTGAACTTCAAATTCATAATTCCGTTCTTTTAATTCTCTGGCGCCCCAGGCGCTCAAACGCAAAACGGAAGGACCGCTTAAGCCCCAATGTGTGATTAAAACAGGACCCTCTTCGGCAAGTTTCGTTCCTTTTATTTTTACCCGTGCAGTTGCACTAACCCCCATTAATGTGGTAATTGGGTGTTTGGGCAGGTTAAAAGTAAATAAAGATGGAACCGGTTCTGCAATAGTATGACCTGCTTTTAGCAACCACTCAAACTGCGCCGCTTTTGGATAACCACCGCTGGCAATTACAAGATAATTTGCAGCAAGCACCTCGCCGCCAGAGGTGAAAACAATCCACTCGTTTTCACCCTTTTTGAGCTCTTTTACTTCTGAATGCAACTTTATAGTTACACCATTTTCTACTGCTTCCTTCATCAGGCAATCAATAATTGTTTGCGATGAATTGGTAGATGGAAACATGCGACCATCATTTTCAGCTTTTAACGTTACGCCTCGTACCTTAAACCACTCAATAGTGTCGGTAGTGGAAAACTGGTGAAGGCTTTTTTTTACAAAGTTTTGCCCACGCGGATACCGTCTGCTAAAATCAAAGACATCAAAAAGGGCATGCGTAACATTACATCGCCCGCCGCCGGAAATTTTTACTTTGGAAAGCAGCTTAGATGTTTTTTCTAAAATAGTAACTTTTAAATTTGGGTTTAATCGCCCAGCCGTAACGGCACAAAAAAAACCGGCAGCGCCGCCACCCACAACAATTAATCGTTTTATTTTTGTGTTTCCTTCGGTAAGATTGGAAATCTTTTGGTTGATATTGTTTCCGGTTGTCACAATTGAAATTGAAAGAACGACCCCTTTTTGATATGTTTTAGAAAGCGGATTTTACATTTAATAATCAGAGAACAATTCGTGATTTGCTTTTTCGGCCGCTTCTATGAAGGTATAATCAGAAAGCACGTCGGCGCGGCCTTTTAAAACACAAACATCATGTTCAAAATGTACTGAAGGCTTTCCGTCTTTCGTGCGCACCGTCCAGCCATCTTCTTCGGTAAACACTTCTTTCTTACCCAAATTAATCATGGGTTCGATAGCTAAAACAAGACCTGGTTTTAAAACAGCACCCGACCCCCTTTTTCCATAGTTTGGCATATTTGGGTCTTCGTGAAGGCTTTTACCAAGCCCATGCCCCACCAGCTCGCGCACTACTCCATAACCGTGCTTTTTTTCGGTGTGTTCCTGTATGGCAAAAGCTATATCGCCAATGCGGTTTCCGGCAATAGCCTTTTCAATGCCTTTGTAGAGCGATTCTTTTGTAACCCGCACTAATGTAACTACTTCATCCGAAGGTTTTCCAATCATAAACGTATAAGCATGATCGCCATGCCAGCCGTCTTTAATGATACCAATATCTACAGACACAATATCGCCTGCTTTTAATTCCGTTTTATTAGGAAAGCCATGAACCACCACATCGTTTACCGAAATGCAGGAGTTAAACGGATATCCGTGGTAATTTAAAAAAGAAGGAATAGCACCATTATCTTTTATAAACGTTCCAATCAGCCTGTCCATTGAAAGGGTGGTAAGGCCTGGCCGCAATATTTTTGCTATTTCAGTAAGCGTACTGCTCACAAGCAAGGCACTTTTCCGCATCAACTCTATTTGCTCCTTGTTTTTATAATGGATCATAACTAAAAATAAAAACCTGGTAAGAAGGCCTACCAGGTTTGAAACAAATATTTTTTGCTTTAGAATGAAGCCTGGGAAACCGTTTGACGTCCCTGAATTCGGCCGCTCTTCATTAAGCCGTCGTACTGGCGCATAAGGAGCTGCGTTTCTATTTGTTGCAACGTATCTAAAATAACCGCTACCATAATTAGTAAAGATGTACCTCCGTAGAAAGAAGCAAAGCCTTGCGTTACACCCATCAATTGCGCAAGCCCCGGTAGTATACCGGCGAATGCAAGCAAGATGGCTCCTGGCAACGTAACGCGATCCATAATTACACCAATATAATCAGCCGTTGGCTGCCCTGGCTTTACACCGGGGATAAAACCGTTGTTCTGCTTTAAATTATCGGCAATTTGCTTTGGATTAAATATTAAAGCCGTGTATAAGAATGTAAAGCCAATTACCACGGTTGCATAAACAACCATGTAGCCAACATTGGAAGGATCGGTAAACATATCGGCTATACCTTGTCCGGTAGTAGTACCAGTAAGGTTAAACAAGGTTGGAAGGAACAGCACTGCCTGCGCAAAAATGATGGGCATAACACCGGCACTGTTTACTTTAATTGGCAGAAACTGGCGTGCGCCACCAAACTGACGGTTACCAACTATTTGCTTGGCATAGTTTACCGGTATTTTACGTACTCCTTGAACCAATAAAATACATCCTAATACAACCGCCATTAAAACAGCAATTTCAATTATAAAAATCAATATCTGACCTGACCGAACAGATTTATTAGCCAACTCCTGCATAAACGATTGCGGCAGGTTTGCCATAATACCAATCATGATAATGAGCGATGTACCGTTTCCAAGACCTTTATCAGTAATTTTTTCGCCAAGCCACATTACAAACATGGTTCCGGCAGTTAAAAGAATTACAGTTGATAGCCAGAAATAAGGTGAGTACGCCGGAATGATGCCGCCCGATTGAGCCGTCATTTGACGCAAGTAGGCCACGTAAGCCGAAGCCTGAACCAGTGTAACAGCTATGGTTAAATAACGCGTCCATTGGTTGATTTTGTTTCGTCCACTTTCGCCTTCTTTTTGCATTTTTTGAAAACGAGGTACCAGTACCGTCATTAACTGCATAAAAATGGAAGCCGAAATGTAAGGCATAATACCTAACGCAAAAATAGAAGCTTGGGAAAAGGCTCCGCCTGCAAACGTATCAATTAAACCAAGAATACCGTTGTTTGCGCTGTTAAGATCTAGCCGGGTAGGATCTACTCCGGGCAAAACAATAAAGGAACCAAGACGATAAACAAAAAGAAGCGCAAGCGTAAAGAGGATTTTAGCTCTTAACTCTTCGATGCTCCAGATATTTTTGAGTGTTCTAAATAGTTTTTTCACAAAAGATGACAGTTTAGGTCGTAAAACAAAAAAGACGCTACAAATGCGTCTTGCAATTTACGGAAAATTACTTCACAATTTCTACGGAACCTCCGGCAGCTTCTATAGCTTCTTTGGCTTTTTCGCTAATTGCATTTACTTTAAATGCAATGGTTGTTGCTTTTAATTCGCCATTACCCAAAATCTTTACCCTGTCTGTTTGTCCAATCAATCCATTCATGTACAAATTTTCGAGGCTAAACTCTTGTATGCCGTATTTTTCAACCAACTGCTCTATTTGGCCCAGGTTAAATACTTTGTATTCTATACGGTTGAAATTGGTAAATCCGCGTTTTGGAACCCGGCGCTGAATGGGCATTTGACCACCTTCGTGTGCACGTTTGCTTTTGTAACCGGCACGGCTTTGTCCGCCTTTATTACCTTTTGTAGCTGTGCCACCTTTTCCAGAAGCTTCGCCACGGCCTAAACGTTTTTGTTTGTGTACGGCACCTTTTGCTGGTCTTAATTCGTGTAGTTTCATTTTTTGATTTTTACTTAACGGGGAATCGCCCCTCGCTTTTAATTAATGATTAAGAATGAATAATTACTATTCGTTCCTTAATTTTTAACCGGTAATTATTAATTTCTATGCTACTTCTTCAACAGTAATCATGTGCTCTACTTTGCGCACCATTCCTAAAATTTGATCAGTGGCCTCCACTTCGCGGGTTGCATTCATTTTATTAAGACCCAGTGCCTGCAGCGTAAGCTTTTGACGCTCCGGCCGGTCAATTGGGCTTTTTACTAATGTGATTTTTATCTTTTTCATTTTACATTCAGTTTATCAGTTTCCAGTTCACCATCTATATCGCAATAATTAAAAGAATCATCTGCGTTAAGCGGTAAAAGTCAAACCAATTTCTTTATCCGTTAAATACTTTCTTTAGGGAAATTCTCCTTGTTCTAGACACCGCTATTGGCTCGCGCAGCATAGCTAGTGCTTTAAATGTTGCCTTTACCACGTTGTGCGGATTAGCAGAACCTAAAGATTTGGCTAACACGTCGGTTAATCCGGCGCTTTCCAACACCGCACGCATAGAGCCTCCGGCTAATACACCGGTACCATGTGCTGCCGGCTTAATCAACACAAGGGCAGCGCCTTCTTTAGCTAACTGATCGTGTGGAATAGTGCCGTGCAAAATGGGAACTTTAATAAGGTTCTTTTTTGCATCTTCTATTCCTTTGGTGATAGCTTCCTGTACTTCTTTGGCCTTACCTAACCCATGGCCTACTACTCCCTGTTCGTTGCCTACTACTACAAGTGCTGAAAATGAAAAAGCTCGACCGCCTTTGGTAGTTTTTACTACGCGATTGATAGAGACTACCTTCTCTTTTAATTCAAGGTCGCCTGCTTTTACTTTGTTTATGATTACGTTTGCCATAATTCGATTTACGATTTCAGATTTACGATGTTGTGATCACAGCCAGACTTTAAAACCTTTTAAAATCTGTAATCTGCAATCTAGAATTGAAGACCGCCTTCTCTTGCACCTTCTGCAACTGCTTTTACCCGTCCGTGGTACAAGTTTCCACCCCGGTCGAATACTACAGTTCCAATTCCAAGATCTTTTGCTTTGCGGGCAATTGCCTGACCAACAAACTTTCCTTTTTCAGCTTTAGGAGCTTTTTGTGCGGCAATGTCTTTGTCTCTTGAAGAAGCCGCAGCAAGCGTTACCGCCGCCACATCATCAATCAATTGGCAATAAATTTCAGTGTTGCTACGGAAAACAGACAACCGTGGTTTTTGCGCCGTACCAGAAATTTTAGTTCTGATGCGAAACCGTATGTTTTTTCTTCTTGTTGTTTTTGCGTTTGTTCTCATTACTCGTTTTATTTAGTTCCCTGATACTGCCAGGGAAAAGTTGATTCTATTTAAATTGACCGACAAACTTTGGTTTTCAAAACAAAGCCAAAAGGGTCAATTATTACTTACCAGCGGCTTTACCAGCTTTTTTGCGTACTACTTCGCCCATATAACGAACACCTTTTCCTTTGTAAGGCTCAGGCTTACGCAAACTGCGGATTTTTGCAGCAACAGCACCAATCAACTGCCGATCGATACCGTTTAAAGTAATGGTAGGATTTTGTCCTTTCAATTGCTCGGTAGCTACCTTTAATTCTTTTGGTATTTCAAAAATAATGTTGTGCGAATACCCTAAAGCAAGATCCAGCACATTACCAGTGTTGGCGGCCTTAAAACCTACACCAATCAATTCCAGCTTTTTTTCGTAACCGTCTGTTACCCCTTTTACAAGGTTTGCCACCAAGGCTCTCGAAAGGCCATGCAAAGCACGATGACGAATTTGATCTGTCGGGCGGGTAATATTAATTACGCCGTCGTTCACATCTACTTTAATATCGCGGTCAATGGGTTGACTTAATTCGCCTTTTGGACCTTTTACAACTACTACGTTGTCGTTACCAACAGTAATGCTAACGCCACTTGGCACTGTTACCGGCTGTTTTCCTATACGAGACATAAAAATTAAATTTGAATTGAATAAACTTGAAAACTCACTTGATTGTGTTCAGTTACCGTATAGAGAACTTAAATTTTCGATCAAATGCTTTTTTAACGACCCCTTTTTAAAGTGTTTTCAATTCTTTAAACAGTCGCATTTACAGGATTAATAAATGTAGCAAAGAACTTCTCCGCCCACATTTTGTGTTTTTGCCTCTTTATCGGTTAGCACACCACGAGAGGTGGAAACAATAGCAATTCCTAACCCATTTTTTACGCGGCGAAACTCTTCTGGCTTTGCATAATGGCGCAACCCTGGCCGACTTACCCTTTCTAAACTGTGGATAGCGGGCTGCTTGGTAGCGGCATCGTACTTTAAGGCTATTTTAATAAGCCCTTGCTTATTGTCTTCTTCAAACTTATATTTTAAAATATAACCCTGGTTGTACAAAATTTCGGTAAGCCTTTTCTTTAGGTTTGAAGCCGGTATTTCTACAATCCGGTGCCCCGCCATTTGTGCGTTACGAATTCTTGTCAAAAAATCTGCAATTGGATCTGTTACCATATTGTGTTCCTCCTACGTTTCGCCGGAGCGAAATAATTGGATTGTTTAATTAATAAGTGATTTGTAATCAGTAATGAGTGGAACCTGATAGCTCATCATTCATTACTCATTATTGAGCCGTTATTTACCAGCTTGCTTTTTTCAGGCCTGGTATCATGCCGTTTAAAGCCATGTCGCGCAGGGCAATCCTGGAGATGCCGAAATGACGGCTATAACCTCTTGGGCGACCTGTCATATGACAGCGGTTTTTTAAACGCACTTTAGAAGAGTTTTTTGGTAATGCATCCAATCCTGCAAAATCGCCTGCAGCTTTTAGTGCGGCTCTTTTTTCGGCATACTGAGCTACCATTCTTTCTCTTTTACGTTGCCTGGCTTTTACTGATTCTTTAGCCATAATTAATTTTAAATTTTTTATTTACGATTTTAGATTATTAAAGCACAGTTTGCATTTGTCTGCAATCTGCAATCATCAATCTGCAATTACTTTATTTTTCGCGTTTTTAAACGGCATACCCAGCTCTTTCAAAAGCTCGTATGCTTCTTCGTCGTTTTTTGCGGTGGTTACAAACGTTATATCCATACCGGTAATCTTGTTCACTTTATCAATGTCTATTTCCGGAAAAATAATTTGCTCGGTTACACCCATTGTATAATTTCCTCTTCCGTCGAAAGATTTTTCGTTTACGCCTTTAAAGTCGCGCACCCGCGGGAGTGCAACTGCAATTAAACGATCTAAGAATTCGTACATTTTTTCGCCACGCAAAGTTACGCGGGCACCAATTGGCATTCCTTTACGCAACTTAAAGTTCGAAATGTCTTTTTTAGAGTTGGTAGCTACTGCTTTTTGCCCGGTAATAGTAGTTAACTCGTCCAGTGCAATGTCCACCAGTTTTTTATCGGTTACGGCTCCGTTTACACCGCGGTTCAGGCTGATTTTTTCAAGCCTTGGCGCCTGCATAATAGATTTGTATCCAAATTTTTTCATTAAAGCCGGAATTACTTCGGCTTTATATTTTTCTTTTAGCCTGGGCGTATTTGTTGCTGTTGCCATTATTTAATTACCTCCCCAGATTTTTTTGATGTTCTGATTGTTTTTCCGCCTTCGTCTTTGGTGCGCTTTACTTTAGAACCTTGTTTGCCGTCCCAAAGCATAACGTTTGAAATTTGCATTGGCGCTTCCTGCTTTACAATACCGCCTTTGGTATTTTGAGCCGAAGGTTTAGTATGCTTTGTAATGATGTTTGCACCATCAACAATTACTTTTCCTTCTTCCACCAACACTTCTTTTACCAGCCTTGGCTTTTTTAAGTCTTTATCATCTCCGGCGATAACAACCACCTGGTCGCCTTTTCTGATATTGAACTTTGGTTTAAATCTTGTTTTCATTTTTTTACCTCTCGGTGTTTAGCTTTTTTCCTGATACTGCCAAGATATTTATTGATGTCAGCTCCTATTATTCTATTTGGCTCCGGTTGCGTCGCACACTTCATCGTCCCTCAATTCTACTCAACACTCCTTACCTACATTCACTACAGAACTTCCGGAGCAAGCGAAATAATTTTCATGTAACCTTTATCGCGCAGTTCGCGGGCAACTGGTCCAAATATGCGGGTTCCACGAGGGTCATCAGCAGCATTTAAAATAACCACCGCGTTATCGTCAAAGCGAATATACGAACCGTCTTTTCGGCGCAGCTTATTTTTTGTGCGTACAATAACTGCTTTAGCAACTGTTCCTTTTTTGATACCGCCTGCAGGTATTGCGTCTTTTACTGAAACCACTATTTTATCGCCCACCCTTGCATAACGTTGTCCACTATTACCCAATACCCGAATACAAAGCACTTCTTTAGCACCGCTGTTGTCCGCTACATTCAAACGGGATTCTTGCTGGATCATCTTTTAATTATTTTAGATTTCAGATTTTAATTTCAGATTGAAGGCAGAAAAAACTCAGTCCTCTTCAATCGTTAATCTGCCATTATTATTTTACTTTCTCTAATACTTCTACCAGTCTCCAGCGCTTTGTTTTGCTCAGGGGTCGGGTTTCCATAATACGCACTACATCTCCAATGCTAGCGGTATTTTCTTCATCGTGCGCATGAAACTTAGTGGATTTTTTAATGAACTTTCCATAAAGCGGATGCTTTACTTTTCGTTCTACGGAAACGGTAATGGTTTTCGTCATTTTATTTGAGGTAACCACACCAATTCTGGTTTTTCTTAAGTTTCTGGTTTCCGTAGCTTGTACGGTTGTTGTTGTTGTTTCAGCCATTTTTATAAGCTTTATGCTTTATGCTTTAAGTACAAACTTCAGCCTGCACGGTGCAAAAGCTAATTATGCACTAAGTTGTTTCTTTTTAAGTTCGGTTTTTAAACGGGCCAATTCTTTCCGCAATCCCCGGATACTCATGGGGTTTTCTAATGGCGAAAGCGCGTGGGCAAATTCAAGCTTTTTCAGGCGCAGCTCATCTTCTTTTATACGTGCATTCAAATCTTCTACGCTGATGCCCGGAATACTTTTTTTAAAATCTACAGTTTTTGACATTTTATTCAATTTGAAATCAGCTGGTCAGCTAATTATTAGGCACCAATTAAATCTCGGCGCTTTGTAAATTTGGTTGCAATGGGCAGCTTGCCCGCAGCCAGTTTTAAGGCTCCCTTTGCTATTTCTTCGGTAACACCATCTACTTCAAAAATAATGCGACCGGGCTTTACTACAGCAGCCCAATATTCAAGGTTACCTTTACCCTTTCCCATACGTACCTCAGCAGGCTTGTTGGTAATGGGCTTGTCGGGGAAGATGCGAATCCACACGTTCCCTTCACGTTTCATGTGGCGGGTAAGTGCCTGGCGTGCAGCTTCTATTTGTCGGTCGGTAATCCAATGATCTTCCAACGCTTTTAATGCAAAAGAACCAAAGGAAATTGTTGTGCCTCGCTTAGCATCGCCTTTCATGCGGCCTTTCTGCATTTTCCTGTGTTTCGTTCTTTTCGGCTGTAACATAAATTCAATTTGATAATTTGATAATTTGCTAACGGGCTACTTATTTCACCTCAGCTTATCCTTAAAATAATCCGTTTACTTTTTAACCATTTCGCTAATCAGTACTTTATTTATCTTCTTCCACCACCACCAGCGCCACCTTGCCTGTTTGCGCCACCACCAGCACCGCCGCGATTAAAGTTTCCGCCGCCGCCGCCACCGCCTCTGCGTTCGCCGCCACGGTCATCTCTTCTTCCAAAATCACCGCGGTTATCTCCGCCTCTGTTATCCCTGCGGTCGCCTGGGCCACCTGCTTCTTTACCGCCAATGAAATTCGGGTTCAAATCTCTTTTGGTTAATACTTCACCTTTACAAATCCATACTTTAATACCAATTTTACCATATACTGTTTGTGCAAACACGTTGGCGTAATCAATATCCATACGGAAAGTATGTAATGGCGTACGCCCTTGCTTAAATTCTTCGCTGCGGGCAATTTCCGAACCATTTAAACGTCCGCTTAACTTCACTTTGATACCTTCGGCACCCATGCGCAGAGAGGAAGCAATAGCCATTTTAGTGGCCCTTTTGAAATTAATACGATTTTCAATCTGGCGGGCAATAGTATCGCCTACAATCATGGCGTCCAGCTCGGGGCGGCGAATCTCCAAAATGTTGATCTGCACGTCGTCTTTACCGGTAAGTTTCTTTAATTCTTCTTTTACTCTGTCCACCTCACCGCCGCCTTTACCAATAATGATACCTGGTTTAGAGGTATGAATAGTTATGATTACCTTACCTAAGGTTCTTTCAATTACTATGCGGGCTATGCCGCCTTTATTGATACGGGCATTCAGATAGGTTCTGATTTTATGGTCTTCGATCAGTTTCTGTCCAAAGTCCTTTTTGTTGCTATACCAGTTAGATTCCCATCCCCGGATGATGCCTAACCTGTTACCGATTGGATTAGCTTTTTGACCCATACGTATTAATTAGCCTGCGTTTCGGCAGCAGGAGTGTTTGAATTATTTTTTATTTTGCTTGAATAAGTTTTTTTTGCAGCAGTTTTCTTTAACTCTTTTGCGGTTGGTGTATTGTCCACCATAAGCGTTACGTGGTTGCTGCGCTTGCGTATTTTGTAGCCTCTTCCCTGCGGCGCCGGACGCATTCTTTTCAGGGTTCTGGCACCATCTACAAAAATGGTTGTTACATATAAAGCACCTTCATCGCCGCCTTCATTCTTCTGTTTCCAGTTAGCAATAGCGCTTAATAAAAGCTTACGAACGGGTTCCGATGAATGTTTTGGATTAAATTCCAGCACACCCAGCGCTTTGTCCACTTTCATCCCTCTGATTAAATCCGCAATAAGACGCATTTTACGGGGTGATGTTGGGTAATTTCTCAGTTTTGCTACTGCTTCCATTTTTTTATTATTTCTGATTTTTGGATTTTTAAGATGTAGTGATTGAAATAAAAAACACTATATCTTAAATCTCAAAACTCTTGTTATCCTTTTTTACTAGAATGCCCTTTAAAGTTCCTTGTAGGGGCAAACTCACCTAATTTGTGACCTACCATAAACTCGGTAACATAAACCGGAATAAACTTATTGCCATTATGCACCGCAAAGGTATGACCCACAAAATCGGGAGTGATAGTAGATCGGCGGCTCCAGGTTTTTATAACACCCTTTTTGCTTTTGCCGTCATTGATCGCCATCACTTTCCCCTCAAGATGAGCCGCAACATAAGGACCTTTTTTAATTGAACGAGCCATGCTTTAATTAATTGAAAATTGAAAATTGAAAATTGAAAATTTCTTTCGTGCTTTCATTACGCACCTTTGCCTATTTTCAAAATTGCCTATTTATTTCGCCAACTTCTTGCCGTCTTTACGCTGAATAATCATTTTATCGCTACCCTTTCCTTTTGTGCGGGTTTTTAAACCGCGGGAGTAAACACCCGTTCTTGAACGAGGCTGCCCTCCGGAGGCACGACCTTCACCACCACCCATCGGATGATCTACCGGGTTCATTGCCACACCACGTACACGCGGACGAATTCCTTTCCATACGTTACGCCCAGCTTTACCCATAGACTGTAACTGATGATCAGAGTTAGATGCCATACCCACTGTAGCGTAACAGTTAACAAGCACCTTGCGCAATTCGCCACTTGGCATTTTTAATACAGCGTGCTTTTCTTCTTTGTTGGAAAGCTGGGCTGATGCGCCTGCACTGCGGGCAATTTTTCCACCTTGTCCCGGCTGCATTTCAATGTTGTGCACCACAGTACCCAAAGGCATGCTTTTTAAAGGCAATGCATTTCCGAGTTCGGGAGCAGCGCCTTCGCCGCTAACTACGGTTGCTCCCACTTTCAAACCCTGGGGCGCTAAAATGTAACGCTTCTCTCCGTCTACGTAATTAAGCAAAGCAATAAAAGTTGTACGGTTAGGATCGTATTCAATGGTGGCAACAATTGCCGGTACCCCTTTTTTGTCACGCTTAAAATCAATTATACGGTACATTTGTTTGTGTCCGCCGCCAATATAGCGCATAGCCCTTCGTCCGTTAGAGTTACGTCCGCCAGAGCGTGTTTTAATTTCAACTAAAGATTTTTCGGGCACGTTTGTCGTTACCTCCGCATATGCGTTTCCTACTCTCCAACGAGTTCCGGCTGTAATTGGCTTATACTTTTTTAGTGGCATTTGTTCCTGATTTTTACGGTCTTGCAGACCATTCTTTCTTTTTGTGTGGGCTTTTATTTACTTAATTATCTAAATCCAAAAACCCAAACTTTAAATATTTGAATACAAATCAATGGTGTCGCCTTCGGCAACGGTGATCATTGCTTTTTTGTAAGCTGGTTTTACCCCTTTTACAAAGCCTTTTTTTGTGTGCCTGGTTTTGTTCTTTCCTGGAACAACAGATGTATTTACATCAACGATATTTACACCATAAAATTCTTCAACAGCTTTTTTAATCTCAAGCTTGTTTGCTTTTCTGGCAACCTTAAAAGCGTAACGGCGCAGGGTTTCCTGTTGTCCATTTGCTTTTTCCGTTAAAATAGGCTTTATTAATACTTCAGAAAGTTTCATCTTTCTTTAAATTTGAAATGTTGAAAATTTAACTCAACCGGCTACATTTCTGTTAGCCAATCAGCTACTTGTTTTAGGCTGCTACTTCTTCTTCGGCTTCTGAGAAAACAGATGCTGCGCTTTCTGTTAATACAATTACTTCCGAGTTCATAATATCGTATGTATTCACATCGCTTAACAACACTCCTAAAACAGAAGGTACGTTGCGCAGGCTTTTATATAAGATTTCGTTGTACTCAGGAGTAATAAACATCATTTTTTTATCGGCTACTTTCAAGCTGGATAAGATGTTCAAAAACGTTTTTGTTTTTGGCGCTTCCATTGTTACATCTTCTACCACCACAATGGCAGATGCTTTTGCTTTGTGCGCAAGAGCCGACATTTTTGCAAGGTCTTTTACCTTACGGTTTAGTTTAATGTCGTATTTGTGTGGCTTTGGACCAAACACAGTACCACCGCCTTTATACAAAGGATTACGAATGTTACCTTTACGAGACCCGCCCGTACCTTTCTGCTTGTGCAATTTGCGGCTGGAGCCTTTTACTTCAGCACGGGTTTTTACTTTGTGAGTTCCCTGACGCTGAGCTGCTAAATACTGCTTTACAGCAAGGTAAATGGCGTGGTTATTTGGTTCAATCCCAAATATTTCTTCGGGAAGTTCAACAGTTCTACCTGTTTCCTGTCCTTGTATGTTTAATACGTTTACTTGCATTTTATTCTGATTTTTATCACCGGAGTTGCCGGTGGCGGAAACTCTATTTTTGGACTAAAACGATGGAACCATTATGACCTGGAACAGCGCCGCTGATTAAAAGATAGTTCTTGTCGGCAAAAATTTTAATCACTTTCAGCCCTTTCACTTTTACTCTGTCCTGTCCCATTCTGCCAGCCATTCTCATTCCTTTAAAAACTTTTGCAGGATAAGATGAACCGCCAATGGAACCTGGAGCTCTTTGACGATCGTGCTGACC
The DNA here is from genome assembly GCA_038243445.1 of Chitinophagales bacterium. Lineage (GTDB taxonomy): Bacteria > Bacteroidota > Bacteroidia > Chitinophagales > Chitinophagaceae > Flavisolibacter. The sequence goes on from JBBSRB010000019.1 coordinate 26,097, forward strand.
GTGAGAAGCTTCGCCTACACCAGAAAATCCGTGGCGTTTTACAACTCCCTGGAATCCTTTACCTTTTGTAGTGCCTACAACTTCTACCTGGTCGCCTTCGGCAAAAATGTCAACTGTAATTATATCGCCAAGTGCTTTTTCGAGAGAGGAGTTTCTGAATTCTTTTACACATTTCTTAGCCGAAGTATTGGCTTTTTCAAAGTGCGCCCTTTCTGAGCGTAATGTGCGGGATTCTTTCTTTTCGCCATAAGCCACTTGAAGAGCGTTATAGCCATCTGTTTCCAACGTTTTAACCTGTGTAACTACACATGGTCCGGCTTCGATGATGGTACAAGCTGTTTGCCTGCCGCTTTGATCGAAGATGCTGGTCATACCAATCTTTTTACCAATGATTCCTTTCATTTACTTACGGTTTTTCCCGCAAGGTTATTCAAGACATTCTTAAAACTTCCTCTTCTACCCTTTTCAACAACAATTATTGAAGAGAGCCTTTTTGAAGGGTTGCCAAAGGGTCAATCCTGGTTTATTACCGACCTTTTCCGTTGTTCGCCCAGCAGGCGGTGGAAGTACCGGTAACAAACAAACCTCGAAGGGCTTGTTTTATATATACTCTCAATTATAGTAAGAGAGAGCGTTTTTGCTATCAGAGCTCTTTTCTTCTCCTGAGAGAGTTGAGAGATGAGAATTATTTTCTAAGAACTACTTTACCTGAGTAATCCATTTAAGAATCCAAAGGATTTTGTTATGCTTTAATTTCTACTTCTACGCCACTTGGCAAATCCAATTTAGAAAGCGCATCTACCGTACGGGAACTTGATGTGTAAATATCAAGTAAGCGTTTGTGGGTAGCTAACTGAAACTGCTCACGGCTTTTTTTATTTACGTGCGGCGAGCGCAAAACTGTAAATATTTTTTTGCGGGTTGGAAGCGGAATAGGACCGGTAACCACCGCGCCTGTGCCGCGAACCGTTTTTACGATTTTTTCTGCCGACTTATCTACTAAGTTGTGATCGTAAGACTGAAGTTTTATTCTGATTCTTTGTGACATAGTAGCGACCCATTTTTGGAATGGGAGTGCAAAGGTAAGGGGCTGAACTTAAACAGACAAAAGTTTATCAAATATTTTTTGTGAAAGAAAGCATTTTTATTGTTCACCATTTTTATCTTATTTTGATTGCTATCTTTTGTAAGTTGCTTCTGCTTTCTGCGTTGGATGGAGCATTTGATACCCCTTTTTGAAGGATTTTTACCTTGTGAATTCCCCTCTTTTTTTTCAGGCGCAAGTACCTTTACCCCTTTTTTGAAGGTTTTTTATTTGGATCAGAAATTCATTTTCTCCTCCGGTACATCTGCATTGTTTTAGGCAGGCCAAAAACCCTTGATAAAGACTTTACATTTGTAGCTTGAAAATGCGTAACAAAACCTTTATATTCAGCCGTTTACGTGCATCAGGCTATATTGATTGTAAAACAGCGATATGATTGCCGCCGTGCTGGTACCACTGGCAACTGTTTTAGTGCCACAGCTTCTTAAATAGTTACAAAAAAGCCTTCGCGTTAGGGCGAAGGCTTTACATTTAGAAGAATATAATTACTCTGCTTTATTCGGCACTTACTTTTCCTTTGCTTTTTGCAATTACTTCTTCGGCAATGTTGTTTGGAGCCGGAGCGTAATGCGAAAATTCCATGGTTGAGGAAGCACGACCAGAAGAAAGGGAACGAAGCTGCGTTACATAACCAAACATTTCGCTAAGCGGAACTTTGGCTTTAATTACCTCGGCGCCTGCACGTGTATCCATACCTTCCATCATTCCACGACGACGGTTTAAATCGCCTGTTACATCGCCCATATATTGCGCGGGTGTAATTACTTCAATCTTCATTATTGGCTCCAGCAATACCGGTTTTGCTTTACGGGCTGCTTCTCTAAAGCCTTGCTTGGCGCAAAGTTCAAACGACATGGCATCGGAATCCACTGCGTGGAACGAACCGTCATATACTCGGATCTTCATATTATCTACCGGGTAGGAAGCTAATACTCCGGTGCCCATCGAATTTTCAAAGCCTTTTTGAATGGATGGCACAAATTCGCGGGGAATAGAACCACCGAATAAATCGTTTACAAACTGATAATGTTTTTCCGGATTTGCTTCTTTCCATTCTGCATCAATTGGACCTAATTCAAATTGAATATCGGCAAACTTACCTCTACCACCAGATTGCTTTTTCAATACCTCGCGGTGCTGAACAGTTTGATTAAACGCTTCTTTATAAGCTACCATTGGTGCGCCCTGGTTTACTTCTACTTTAAACTCGCGGCGCATACGGTCAACAATAATTTCAAGGTGCAATTCACCCATTCCCCGAAGAATGGTTTGTCCGGTTTCTTCGTCGGTATTTACACGCAAAGTAGGATCTTCTTCTACGAGCTTGGCAATAGCCATACCCATTTTATCTACATCAACCTGCGTTTTTGGTTCTACCGCAATAGCAATTACCGGTTCTGGAATAAACATGTTTTCCAAGGTTAACGGATAATCTTCGTGGCAAAGCGTATCACCGGTTTTAATTTCTTTAAAACCAACGGCTGCACCAATATCGCCTGCTTCAATAAAGTCAATTGGGTTTTGCTTGTTAGCAAACATTTTCATAATGCGGGAAATACGTTCTTTTTTGCCGCTGCGCACATTTAGCACATACGAGCCCGCATCTAAATGACCCGAATATACACGGAAGAAAGCCAGGCGCCCTACAAACGGATCGGTCATAATCTTAAAAGCCAATGCAGCAAACGGCTCTTTAGCATCAGGCTTACGTGTTTCTTCTTCGCCTGTATTTGGGTTAATGCCAACTACCGCTTCAATATCCATTGGCGAAGGCAGGTAACGGCAAACGGCATCAAGTGCTGTTTGAACGCCTTTGTTTTTAAATGATGAACCACACATCATGGGCACAATGCTTAAGTCGATGGTTGCTTTGCGCACCGCTTCATGAATTTCATCTTCTGAAATAGTATTCGGATCGTCAAAAAATTTCTCCATTAAAAGATCGTCGTATTCGGCGATTGATTCAATAAGATTCGCTCTCCAAAATTCCACTTCTTCTTTCATATCTTCCGGCACCGGAATTTCATCAAAAGTCATTCCTTCGGTTTCGGCATGCCAAATAATTCCTTTGTTGGTAATTAAATCTACCACCCCTGTAAAATGTTCTTCGGCACCTATTGGTAATTGCAGGGGAACAGATTTTGCCCCAAGCATTTCTTTAACCTGCTTTACAACTGCTAAAAAATCGGCTCCCGAGCGGTCCATTTTATTTACAAAACCAATACGCGGTACGCGATATCGGTTTGCCTGACGCCATACGGTTTCGGATTGCGGCTCTACACCATCTACAGCAGAGAACAAGGCAATCAAACCATCAAGTACGCGCATAGAACGTTCTACTTCTACGGTAAAATCTACGTGGCCCGGAGTATCAATAATGTTGAACTGATATTTTTTAGTATCGGCAACGGCTTTTCCTTTTACTGTGGGAAAATTCCATTGGCAGCTTACAGCAGCCGAGGTAATGGTAATGCCTCTTTCTTTTTCCTGCTCCATCCAGTCGGTGGTTGCTGCACCATCGTGTACTTCACCTGTTTTGTGAATCATACCCGTATAGCGCAGAATACGCTCGGTTGTAGTGGTTTTGCCCGCATCGATGTGAGCGGCAATGCCAAAGTTGCGTTGAAATTTCAGGTCGGCCATGTGTGGTTAAGTTGTTATTGTGTGCTTGTTTAAAATAAAGGTCAAAATAGAAATGCGAACCATTGTCCATGAGGGCAGGAAGGTTTATGCTTTTTCGTTTTTGAGGGTGCGAAGGTAATAAAATACATTCATTGTTGATATTCCTGCAAAAACAATGTTTGTTAAAGAAAGAGATATCAATTCCACTTGTGCCTGATTATTTTAAATGACTAAAAGACGCAAAAAAGTAAGACAACAATAGTAGTTGTGCCCCTCTGCTTTTTATTTCTCTTCATTTGTTTAATAAGATGAGGAACTCATTTATTTAGCTGTGCATAGTTTTTGCAATTCATTTACAAGTGTTGTAATTTCAAACAGCATTTTTATTAACCTTACTTAAAACCCATTAAAAGATCATGGCAAAAGCAACAAAAAAAGCCGCTGCAAAAAAGACAGCCGCTAAAAGTTCGGGCGTACGTTCCGCAACTAAAGCATCCCCGAAAGGAGCTACAAAAGGAGCTACAAAAACCTCCTCAAAAGGGTCATCAAAAGCGGCAGCCAAAGGTGCTTCTAAATCAGCAGCCAAAGGTGCTGCTAAAGGCGCCTCAAAAGGCGGTTCTAAATCGGGTGCAAAAACTGCTTCAAAAGGGGCTACTAAGGGCCGCAGACAAGCCTCTAACCGAGGTGGAACTGCTTCGAAAGGAAGCACTAAAACATCCTCAAAAGGGGCCTTCAAAACATCCTCAAAAGGAGCGTCTAAAACCTCTTCAAAAGGGGGTGCAAAAACAAGTTCAAAAGGTGGTGCAAAAACAAGTTCGAAAGCTTCTTCCGGCGCACGCGGGGGTAGCAAAAGCGGAGCGTCTAAAACCAGCAACCGCGGAACAGCATCTAAAAGCTCATCTAACAACAAGGGCGGAAGTTCTAAAGCAGCTACCAAAGGCCGCAGCAGCGCCACAAAAACATCTTCACGCGGCGGCTCTTCTGCTTCTAAAAGCGGCTCCAAAAGCGGCGGTAGCAATAACCGGTCGGGTGCATCTAAAGGTGGTAACACTTCAAAAAGGAGGTTAGCTTCCGCCAGCGAAAGCACCAAAAAAGCCGTTGCAAAAAAAGGCGGACAAGCTTCCGGAGGCGGCCGTTCCGCATTAACAAGTAAAGGTGGCAGCTCTTCTTCTCGCAGCGGTGGCAGCAGCGCCACACGTAGCGGTTCAGGCAAAAGCACATCAGGCGGCGGTTCTGGTTTAGGTTCGCGCGGTAGCGCCGGTACCCGGCAGACTGATGGCAAACGCCGTCAAAATTCAGGCGGAAAAAAGGGAACTAATACGGACCGCAGCGGCGCTTCTGGCATTGGTAATGATGCGGATTCTACCAAACCTGTAAAAACAGGCGGGACTGGGCAGTACGAGGGCTCAGATATAAATACCGGCACGCAAACACCGGAAGGAGTAACAACTCCAATGGATTTTGGCGATGTTACCGACAGTGATGTTGCAGGTGCAGGCACCGGATCGGACAACGTAGAAGGGATGGACTCCGGCAGCGACAACGTGAATAAA
>JBBSRB010000020.1:0-29659 GCA_038243445.1 Chitinophagales bacterium
TACTTTCCTGAAAATAAAGTTATTAGAGTAGTTTTTACTTAAAATCTAAACAGTGAAAAATATATTTTAAGGTATTTTATAAAGAGTAGAGAAGAAGCAGGCACTGGAAAGAATTGCTTCAAAACAATGCAACTAACCCGCGTTTAAGCGGCAAAAAACCTTTTAAAAAGGGGCAACAGAAAAGGTGTAAAAGACAATTCGGCTGAGAACAATAAAAAAACTAATTTCCAAACTCAAGCAAGCTTATGAAAATATTGGAACTGAAAGTTTTGCGCGGGCCAAATTACTGGAGCGTTCGCCGCTCAAGGCTTATACAAATGAAACTCGACCTGGAGGAAATGGAAAGCCGGCCCACCAACAAAATAGATGGGTTTAGAGAAAGATTAGAAAAACTGCTGCCGAGCATGATTGCCCACCGCTGCAGCGAAGCCGTTCGCGGAGGTTTTTTTATGCGGGTAGATGAAGGCACGTGGATGGGGCATGTAATTGAGCACATTGCATTGGAAATACAAACTCTTGCCGGAATGAACTGCGGCTTTGGCCGCACACGCAGCGAAGGCCAGGAGCCGGGTATTTATTTTGTTGTGTTTAATTACGAGGAAGAAGAAGCAGGCCTATATGCAGCAAAGGCAGCCGTGCGTATTGCAGAAGCCCTGATTAACGGAACCGATTACCCCCTGGAAGAAGACGTTCAGGCAATGCGAGAGATTCGGGAAGAAACGCGCCTTGGACCTTCCACCGGCAGCATTGTTACCGAAGCGGCTCGGCGCAACATTCCATTTATCCGGCTAAACAAACATTCGCTGGTTCAACTGGGTTACGGCATTCACCAAAAACGCATACGCGCCACCATTGCCAGCACTACAGGCAGCATTGCTGTAGATATTGCTGGCGATAAAGAAGAAACCAAAAACCTCCTGGGCGCGGCCGAAGTGCCGGTGCCAAGCGGAGTCATTATTTATACCGAAGAAGAACTGCAGGAAGCGGTAGAAGACGTAGGTTATCCGCTGGTGCTAAAGCCGGTAGATGGCAATCACGGCAAAGGCGCTTCTACAAACATTACTAATTGGGATGCAGCGGTAAAAGCATTTGGCGATGCACAAAAATATTCGCGTGCTGTTATTTGCGAACGGTTTATTACCGGGTTCGATTTTAGGGTTTTGGTAATTGATTATAAGTTTGTTTGTGCCGCTTTGCGTACACCCGCATCGGTTACGGGCAACGGAAAAAGTTCTATCCAGCAATTAATTGATGAAGTAAATGGTGACCCGCGCCGCGGCTACGGCCACGAAAAGGTGCTGACGCAAATAACGGTAGATGGCTATACCTTAAAAATGCTTGCCGACCAGGGTTACACTTTAGATACAGTTCCGGCGGCAGACGAACTGGTACTGGTAAAACCAACAGCCAATTTAAGTACCGGCGGAACAGCTACCGATGTTACAGAAGAAATTCACCCGGCTAACATTTTTATGTGCGAACGAATTGCAAAGATTATTGGACTTGATATTTGCGGTATAGATATTATGGCTGCCGACCTTAAAACACCTATTGCTGAAAATGGTGGCGCTGTGCTGGAGGTAAATGCTGCGCCAGGTTTTAGAATGCATGTAGAGCCCACAATAGGATTACCGCGCAACGTAGCCGAACCTGTGGTGGACATGCTTTTTCCGCGCGGCAGCGATGGGCGCGTACCCATTATTGCAGTAACCGGCACCAATGGCAAAACCACCACTACCCGCATTGCGGCACATATTGTGCGCACTGCCGGAAAAAAAGTAGGTTATACTACCTCCGATGGTGTGTACATACAAAACCAGTTAATGATGAGCGGAGATTGCACCGGGCCTGTTTCGGCGCAGTTTGTTTTAAAAGACCCAACCGTGGATTTTGCTGTACTGGAGTGTGCCCGTGGCGGCATTTTGCGCGGCGGACTTGCTTTTAGGCATTGCAACGTAGCCATTGTTACAAACGTAGCGGCAGACCATATAGGGCTTGGCGGTATTAATTCGGTAGAACAAATGGCAAGGGTGAAGCAGGTAGTGCCCGAAACGGTTTTTACCCACGGCTTTGCTATTTTAAATGCCGATGACGACCTGGTGTATAAAATGAAAGCGGACCTAGACTGCAGAATTGCTTTGTTTAGCATGGATGAAAACAATCCGCGTATAAAAGAACACTGCGAAGAAGGCGGCATGGCTGCTGTATTTGAAAGCGGCTATATCACCATAATAAAAGGAACCTGGAAAGTTCGGGTAATGCCGGTGAAAGATATACCCGTTACCTACGGAGGAAAGGCCATACACAATATTGCAAACGTATTGCCGGCAGTTATGTCCACATATCTTTTTAAAGATATTTCCATAGAAGATATACGCCAGGCTTTACAAACCTTTATTCCTTCATCTACACAAACGCCTGGCAGACTTAATTTCTTTCAATTAAAAAAATGTACTTACCTGGTAGATTTTGCGCATAATGCGCACGGTTTTCAATTGCTTTGCAATTTCATCAACCAGCTTGATTACCCTAAAAAAACAGGCGTTATTACCGGCACCGGCGACAGGCGGGATGAGGACATTATGGAACTTGGTGCCATAGCCGCAAAACATCTGGACAAAATTATTCTTCGTTGCGATAAAGATTTACGAGGCAGAACACAGGAGGAAATACTGGGGTTACTTGAGGCAGGCGTTCGCTCGGTTAATGCAGACGTACCCCTCATAAAAATTCCCGATGAAAGCGAGGCGTTAATGTATGCATACAACAATTGCAGCGAGGGAAGTTTGATAGTAGTAATGTGCGATAAGGTAACGGAAACGTTGGAAAATATTAAAACGTTGAAGCAAAATGAAGAAGACCACCAAAAAAGCGCAACAGTTAGTTTACTACCGTAAAACCTTTAGAAAAGGGGTTTAGCCAAAAACGTAAAAATGTATTTGGAACGTTTTTACCGAAACACTATTTTTGCACTCCTTTATACGGATTGACCCATGGTGTAATGGTAACACTACTGATTTTGGTTCAGTTATTTAAGGTTCGAATCCTTATGGGTCAACAATCAAAAAACGGATTAATAAGTAAATAGTTTCTTATGATCCGTTTTTCTGTTTTCGACCCCTGTTGCCTGGCTTATAAATATCTACCATTTTGGCTGGCTGCTTTTCTTATACCCTTTTTTAAAAGTTTTATGGCTCGGCTGTAGCAAGGTGCCGTTTTCAGCGGGGTGCGTGAACCTTTATAATAAATGCATTTTAAAATTGTATAGCACAAAGCTCACAATTAAATAGTACAGCAACACTTTTGATGCAAGCAGCTTAAAAACTTTTCAAAAAGGGGTGTAAAAAAATTTAGCTCTTTTTTAAAAACAGTCGTTCGCTCATTTCTTTATCGTGATTGTAAATATCGTCTCTAAAATTCATGTTTCCTTCGGCATTTACCCAGGCCGTAAAATAAGTAATGGCTACGGGCACTCCGCTTTTCAGGCTCACCCATTTTTCAACATCTGCGTTCATTGCTGCTGCAATTTTTTCGTCTGTCCATACGGGGTTGTTCCGCAACAGGTAACGGGCTAGCTTTTTGGGTTCTGCCAGCCGGATGCACCCGTGGCTGAAGTCTCTTTTTTCTTTTGCAAACAACGATTTTGCAGGCGTATCGTGAAAATAGATATTGTAGTTATTGGGAAAGATGAATTTTACCTTTCCAAGCGAGTTGGCGCCGCCCGGCTTTTGCCTAATTATAGGAACGCCATTGCTAACGCCTGTTTGCTCCATATTTTTTTGTGCCAGGTAATTTGCATTGCGCTGCATTGCAGGTATTATTTCTGATTTTACAATGCTTCGCGGAAGGTTCCAATAAGGGCTGAACACAACGTATTTTAAAACATCGTTAAACACAACTGTATTATTGCCGGCTTTACCAACCACCACATCCATTTCAAACACTTCACCGGTATCGCTCAGCACATGAATTTTAAATTCTGGTATGTTGGCCACAATCCTGTTTTTATCCGTTGGCTCGGGCATCCACCGCATCCGTTCCATGTTAATTAAAATTTGCTCAATTCTTTTTTCAACCGGCACGTTTAGCCTGTTTACCAGGGAGGCGTCAACCTTGCCCGTTGGGTTTAAGCCAAATCGCTTTTGCGCCTTTTGCACCCCTTTTTTAAGGGTTTCATCAAAAACTCCTGTACTGTCTTCCGTAGGTAAATCGGCCGAAAGCGCCAAACGCATCTTTAGTTCTTTTACAAATGCCCCGTCATCCCCTTTTTTGTTTGTTTTGCCTTTGGGTAAGTGCAGACTGTCCCATCCACCCCTTTTTGAAAGGTCGTAATAGCCCAGCAGCTTTTGCTTCATTGCTTTATATTGCCGGTTTAGCGGTTCCCAACTTTCGAGGTTGGCGCCCTTTTTTGCTATTAACGAATCCAGCAATTCCACAGCATTTACTTTTTTTCTGGGGATGTGCCATTTCAATTCTTCGGGGTTTATTTTACCGGCGTAAGCATGCTGCACATAATCAAAAAATTGTTTTGTCAAGCGCAGTTCGGTGCCGGTAATAATGGCTGCCGATGGTTGGTAGGTTGTATCGCCGTTTTGAAAAAGCGCCATCTGCGCAGCAAGGCTGTTATTCACCAGCGAGCTGTCTTGCGAGTATTTAATATAATTGTTATATAAATTCCAGAAAGTACCGGCCTGTTCAGCCAAATCGTATTTGGTAAACCAGGCAAATTGATAGTTGCGGCTGTTGTAAAAATTTCGAAAACGGATAGCTGCCGTGTCGCTGATTGCCTCTGTTTCAATAAAACGTTCCACCTGCAGGCTGTCCAAAAAAATCTCCGACACAGCATTGTCCCGGGTAATGGTTGTATCTCTGGGCACCTGAACCGGCGGCGGTTGTGTTTGCCCACAACTGCTACAAACCGTAATTGCCGCCAGGCATATAGTCACCCATTTTAAAATTGTAATGTGTTTCACTGAGTTTTTTTTCGGTAAGCCGAAAGGTAATTTAAAAAACCTGGAGTGTAAATCCTTTAACCTCCCGTAAGCCTTTTTCCCGCGGGGCAACAGGGCACATAAAGGTTTTACTTTTTTGCAATTAGGTTTACAGCAATAAGTGCTTATTATTTTTTGTGTGTAGATGATGTCGATTCGTCTTTGCAATCATCAATATAATCCGGTAGAAAACCCTTTTAAGGCACGTCTTTTATGCAAACCATTCAAAACCTTCTGCTTTGGGCATTTTATCAAACACCTCAAACACCTGCCCGGGCGGCGTTGCCAGTTTTCTTTCTACCACATGTAGCCACGCGCCATCAACAGTTAGTACGGCTGCAAGCGTAGTATTATTTTTAAAAATATGATGTTGAATGCTCCATCTCGAAAAATCTCTTCGCGATTTGATGATCTTTAAATCTATGTGTACCGCATCTCCGGAACGGATCTCTTTTCGAAAAACACACTCTTCTCTAAAAAGAATAGGGCCAAAATGCAATTGCTGCATGACATTGGCCGTTAACCCGCGACTGTTTAAAAACTCAACCCTGCAAAAAGCCCCCCAATCGTAATACACCGAATGACGAAGATGAAAGTTTGGGTCAAGATCTGACCATCTTATTTGTACAGTAAGGTTGAAATCTTCCATATACAGTGGTAAAATTTAAAATGTAAAAAGGCATACCTGCGTTGAAAAAAGTGAATCTCTTTTGAAAAAAGCCAAAGCGGACGTTTGCTAAATTAAATGTTTGTTGGCACTATGCGGTGGCTGTATGCTTTATTTTTGGCAGAATTAAAAACGAAAAATGAAAAAAGCACTTCTTGCCCTTACCTTATTCAGCAGCGTTGCCGCTACAGCACAAAAAAAACCTTTGCCACCGAAAAAACCAGTTGCAGCTGCGCCCATTTTAAAAACAACTATAGACTCGGTGTCTTATTCCATTGGCGTTAACGTAGCTTCTTTTTACAAACAACAAGGCTTAACACAACTGAATGCGTCTGTGGTTTCAAAGGCTATTTCCGATGTTTTATCGGGTAAAAAAACCTTGCTGAACGATGAAGAGGCAAACACCGTAATGATGCGTTACATGAACCAGGCTTCGGAAGCAAAGGCAAAGCCAGCAATTGCTGCCGGCAAAGCTTTTTTAGCTCAGAATAAAACCAAACCCGGTGTAAAAACTACTGCTTCGGGATTGCAATACCTGGTTATTAAAGAAGGAAGCGGAGCAAGCCCGACAGAAGCAGACAGCGTAACCTGCCATTATGCAGGAACATTAATTGACGGAACTGAATTTGATAACTCCTACAAACGCGGCGAACCTATAACCTTTGCAGTTGGCGGCGTTATTAAGGGCTGGACAGAAGCTTTGCAGTTAATGACAGTCGGTTCTAAATACAAACTTTTTATTCCGCATCAGTTAGGTTATGGCACTAACGACGTAGGTTCTATACCGGCCGGTTCGGTGCTGTTGTTTGATGTGGAATTGCTTTCTATTCCAACGCAGAAATAAGCCCTTTTTTACATGTTTTTTTAACTGTCATTAAAAGCGCTGCCCTAATTGGCAAAATAATTTTAAATAAGATTTCGATTATATAAATAAAAAACTTCTCTGCTTAGAAAAAAACATAAAAAGGGGTAGTCTTAATTAAAAGACTACCCCTTTTTTGAACCTTTTATGCCTCTCTTACTACTGCTTTTTTACAACCAATTTTTCTGTGGTTATTGTAGCCTTAGCCAGGTTTGTAATTTGAATAGTGTACATACCGCTTTGCAGCAAGCTCACACTTAATTCGTTGTTTGTAATGCTTTTGTATTGTTTTACAATGCGGCCGCTCATATCGCTTATAATCACATTGCGCTCGCTATTATCTTCAAAAAGCAGGTTTACTTTTCCATCGGCGCTTGGGTTTGGATAAACAATTACCGATCTGGTACTTACTTCTGCGTTTACGGTGCAAATACGGCTGTAGCTTGCTTTTCCGTCCATATCTACCTGTTGAACACGATACTGCGAAAGTGCTTTCGAAGTGTTTAGATCGGTGAATTGATACGCGAGTGCCGACGAACTGTTTCCGTCATTTGCCTGCGAGAAAGCAAAAGCTATATTTTTCCAAACACCTTTATCGTTCCGCTGAACATTAAAGCCACGGTTGTTTGTTTCTGTAGCCGTTTCCCATTTTATGGTAACCTTTTCGCCTTTGCGGGTAGCCGAAACAGATTTGAAGTGAACGGGAAGAGCACCTTCTGCCATGCAAGTGTTGTTAATTAGGCGGCTAACACTATAAGTTAGGGGTTGTTCTCCTGGTGCGACAGGCGGAGTGTAATAAACTACCACCCAGTATTTGGCATTTTCATCTAAGGAATAATTTCCATCTGCACCAGTAAAGCTAACCTTGTCACCTACAATAGGATTTGTACTGCTTAAGTTAGTAACGGTTACTTCATTGTTGATGGTCACATTTTGGTCAACATTTGGGTCAAAAGTAGGAGTGCCGGTTCCTACATCTTTGTAAATTTTATAAGAAACCGTTATGTTGGTTAAGCTGCTTGTTTCTATCTTAAAATCAAGCGTTCTTGGTTTGGTACAATTTCTTAAAGCAGATGAAATAGTTGGATTTCCAAGAGAGAATGTAATGCCGTTTACACATTGTATTTGATTATTAGCGCCGCCATTTCCACTATTTGTTGAATATACATCAGCTCTGATGGATAGCAATGAAACGGGACATGTGCCGTCGGTGCTCTTTTTTACGGCCACGATAATTCCAGGTATGAAATAATTAACAGAGTCGGCGGTAACAGTTTTTGTAATTGAGCCAGAACGTAATATGCGCACACCAGTTGCAAATGGATAAACGGTATTGGGTGTTATGCTACTTACATTTTTATCATTATCTATTGAAATTGACCCTAAAGAATTTTGAAGTTCTTTAGCAGTTGGAACTTTGCTGTATTCAGGTCTTACATAATTAACAGATTGCCAAAAGTCAATCCCAATATACTTGTTACCGCTATTTAGTTTCATTGTAAAGCTCAGGTCAAATTTAGCATAGCAACTATCTCCTTGCGAATAAATACTAACATTTGAAATGTTAGGTGTTCCAACATAGCAAGATTGTGCATATAAATTTGACGCAAGGCCAAGCACGAAGAATAAAGCACAAGAGAGTAAAATTCTTTTCATGATCGTTTTAATTTAAAGTGTTAGGGTGCCCAATACGGACTATGATGCTGTAATTACATCCTTTTCTAAAGGGTTGTTCGGGGGTAAGGAATTAAACGGTAATTACAAATAGGATGTATTAGAATAGAATTTGGAAAGAGATATTCTCTTATAGCATCATGGGGATTGGAAAGCAGTTGGTTTTGCTAACACTAAAAACAGAAACGATCACTTATGGAAATACAGTTGGTTTTGGAGAGGATTGGCAATTGCCGGAGCAGTGAGAAGACAAAGGAAACATAAATAAATTATAAATGCAAGCAATTGAATAATTAATTTTAAAATACGTTTTGGTGCGCTCTGCAAAAGAAAAAAAAGACCCTTTTTTGCCTGTTTAAGCCAGCAATTTGCCAGCACAATCTTTTACCAGTTTTACCGCTTTTTTAAACTGCTCCTCCTCGGTAAGATGTGTATTGTCCATAATAACGGCGTCATCGGCCTGCCTTAGCGGGCTTACTTCACGGTGCGAGTCAATATAATCGCGCATCTCGAGGTTTGCTTTCACTTCCTCAAGGGTTATGTTGGGGTTTTTTTCAAAAAGTTCCCTAAAGCGCCTCTCTACGCGAACGGCGTTGTCGGCTGTCATAAATATTTTTAATTCGGCCTGCGGAAACACAACAGTACCAATATCGCGGCCATCCATTATAATGCCTTTATTTACGCCCATTTGCTGTTGCTGCGCCACGGCAAAGTCGCGAACCTCTCTTATTGCGGCTACATCACTTACCTTTTCCGCCACTACCAGGTCACGAATAACGTATTCCACATTTTCGCCGTTTAAGTGCATTTCGGAGCGCTGACTGTTTTCATTGAACACAAATTCTAAGGAAATGTTGCTCAAGGCCATTTTTACCTCTTTTTTATCTGTCCAGTCTATATGGTTTCGCAAAAAATATAAGGTGATGGCGCGGTACATAGCGCCGCTATCTACATAAATATAACCAAGCGTTTTGGCCAGTTGTTTCGCCAGCGTGCTTTTGCCGCAACTCGACCAGCCGTCTATAGTAATTATGATCTTCTGCTTTGCCATGTAGCTACAAAAGTGGGATGTTTTGGGTTATTGGCAAAAGCAAAAAAAAGCCGTTGGTAATCCGGCATGCACACCCAAATAAATAATCGGATTTCTAGGTTAAATAAAAAAAGCCGGCAAATGCCGGCTTTTTAAAGCTATTTCAATTACTGATTTATGCTTTCGATTCTTCTTCTTTCTCTTGTTCTTTCAACGTAAACACTACTTTGCCGGCTTCTTTATCGAGCCCCGCAATAAGCACATCACCAGCTTTAATGTTCATGTTCAGAATTTCTTCAGCCAGCGGATCTTCAAGGTATTTTTGAATAGCCCTGTGCAGCGGACGTGCGCCAAACTGCTGATCGTAGCCCTTATCGGCAATAAAGCTCTTTGCTTCTTCGGTTAACTCCATGCTAAAGCCAAGATTAATTAGCCGCTTCATTACACCTTTCATTAGTATGTCAATGATATTAAATATATCTTCTTTGGTGAGCGAGTTAAAGATGATGACATCGTCTATACGATTTAAAAACTCTGGCGAAAAGGTTCGCTTTAACGCTTTTTCGATAACGGCTTTGCTTGCTTCTTCGGCATTATCTACCCGCGCTTGTGTTGCAAAACCAACACCTTCTCCAAAGTCTTTCAACTGGCGCACACCAATGTTGGAAGTCATGATAATCATGGTGTTTTTAAAATCAACCTTTCTTCCAAGACCATCAGTTAGTTGCCCATCGTCCAACACCTGAAGCAAAATATTATAAATATCCGGGTGCGCTTTTTCTATTTCATCTAATAAAATAACACTGTATGGCTTGCGGCGAACGCGCTCCGTTAGCTGACCTCCTTCTTCATAACCAACATATCCAGGAGGAGCGCCAATTAAGCGGCTAACTGTAAATTTCTCCATGTATTCACTCATATCAATTCTAATGAGTGCGTCTTCGCTATCAAACATGTGGCGGGCAAGTGCACGGGCAAGTTCTGTTTTACCTACACCTGTAGGGCCAAGGAAAATAAAAGTACCAATAGGCTTTTTTGGATCTTTTAAGCCTACGCGATTGCGCTGTATGGCGCGAACCACTTTTCCAATGGCGTCTTCCTGTCCAACCACCATTTCTTTCATCTCATCGCCCATTTTACGCAGCTTTTGGGTTTCTGCTTCTACCATTCGTTTTACTGGTATGCCCGTCATCATACTAATTACTTCAGCAATGTGATCTTCTCCAATAGGATAGCGCTTGTTTTTACTTTCTTCTTCCCATTGTCCCTTGGCTTTATCCAGTTCTTCGCCCAAACGTTTTTCTGTATCGCGAAGCGCTGCAGCTTCTTCAAATTTCTGGCTCTTTACAACTTTGTTTTTTTCGTTCTTAATATCTTCTATCTTTTGCTCCAGGTCTAAAATGTTTTGCGGAACATTAATGTTTTTTAAATGCACCCTGGCTCCTACTTCGTCCATTACATCAATGGCTTTATCGGGCAACAAACGATCGGTAATATAGCGGTCGCTTAATTTTACGCAGGCGTCAATAGCTTCCTGATCGTAATTTACGTTGTGGTAATCTTCGTATTTGGATTTGATGTTGTTTAAGATTTCAATGGTGTCATCAACACTTGGCGGCTCTATCATTACTTTTTGAAAACGACGATCCAGCGCACCATCTTTTTCAATGTACATGCGATATTCGTCTAAAGTAGACGCGCCAATGCATTGCAGCTCGCCACGGGCAAGCGCAGGCTTAAATATGTTTGATGCATCGAGCGAACCCGAAGCGCCACCAGCACCAACAATGGTATGAATTTCATCTATAAACAAAATCACATCGCGGTTTTTCTCCAGCTCGTTCATAATGGCTTTCATGCGCTCTTCAAACTGACCACGGTATTTTGTGCCTGCTACAAGTGCAGCCAGGTCTAACGAAATAACCCTTTTATCAAACAATACACGACTTACTTTACGTTGTACTATCCGCAAAGCCAAACCTTCTACAATAGCTGTTTTACCAACGCCTGGTTCGCCAATTAATATGGGATTATTTTTTTTACGGCGCGACAGAATTTGAGAAACGCGTTCAATTTCTTTTTCACGACCTACAATCGGATCAAGGGTTCCGCTTTCGGCTAACTTTGTTATATCTCGGCCAAAATTATCAAGCACCGGTGTTTTGCTTTTTGGGGCTGCACCACCGCGTGCTTTTGAGCCTGCATATTTTTTTTCATCATCAAAATCGTCGTCGTTTTCGTCCTGGTATTCGGCTCGCACGTCGTTGGGCTTTAACATGCCCTGCTCTTGTCTAAACATTTCGTAGTCCACATCAAATTGATTTAATATTTGAGTTGCAATGTTTTCTTTATTCTTTAAAATAGAAAGCATTAAGTGCTCGGTTTCTACTGTGGGGCTTTTTAAGGCCTTTGCTTCTAAAACAGTAACCCTTATTACTTTCTCGGCCTGCTTTGTTAGTGGCAAACTGTTAATGTTTGCAATGTTTTTTCCTGTTTTATCTTTTACGGCCAATTCTATTTCTTTTCTTAGCTCGTACAAATCAACATTAAAGCTTTTTAAAATGCGCACAGCTGTGTTATCTCCCTCGCGTATTAAGCCAAGAAGCAAATGCTCGGTACCTATAAAATCGTTACCAAGGCGCAGCGCTTCTTCCCTGCTGAAAGAGATGATTTCTTTTACCTGAGTTGAAAAATTATTATCCATTTAAAAAGTGTAATTGGTAGTGATACAATAATAACGAATAAATTTGAGCGAAGTTGCAGGAAGTAGCGTTACTACTAAATCGCTTTACTTATAACCATGATGGAAGTCAAAACTAATACCAAAGAAAAATTTCATGTCATTACCGTGGAAACCCTTGATATTTCTGCTAATATGACAGTTGATTTATGTGTTCGGCTAAGCAGTTACTTAAATCTTGAGGTGAAAAATATTGTGTTAAACTTAGCTGCGGTACAATCCCTTGATGAAGAAAGTGCCGAGTGCCTGGTAAAAACACAGCAGAAGTTTTACGATGAAGGAGCCTCGTTTGTAGTGTGTGGGTTGAGCGAGGATGTGGAAGCATTTTTAGATAGTAAAGATTTGCTTGAGCTAATGAACGTAACGCCAACCGAAAGCGAAGCCGGAGATATTGTACAAATGGAAGAAATAGAACGGGAGCTGCTGGATGAATAGCGCCTGCCCCAGGGTGGAAGAACTTAGTGTGAAAAACTTTGTTTTGCCGCTGGATTTTGTACATTAAATAATCATATTTGGGTGATTAGATACCGTAAATAATGTAAACCCTTTTGTTTGCAAAGTGTGCGCAGGCAGGAACTATTTTCCAAATAAAAAAGACCCTTTTTCGAATGTTTTTAAAGCTTTAAAAAAGGGAGTTTGCCCATAAAGCCATGATGGCTTTTTAAATTTTTTTTTTGGAACAGTTACAAAGAAGTGTAAAATCCAGACTCTATTTGATATATAGAAAGAAATAACATCATGAAAAAGGCAAAACCTTTACAAAAGGGTATCCATTTCATCTGCACAAAATAAAAATTTAAATCAGCCATAGCTGTAACCAAAAAGCCACTCTTAAAACCATTGTCATTGGTATCTGTTTGCGCAACCGGCATAAATAAAACAAAGACCTTAATTTTAATGAATGTTATCTGTAACCATCCTTGGAAATAATTCGGCCGTACCTGCGTTTAACCGTCATCCTACCAGCCAGGTAGTTTCGCACGACGGACAAAATTACCTTGTAGATTGCGGCGAAGGAACACAAATTCAAATGATTAAGTACAAGATCAGGCGGGGGAAAATTTCCCACATTTTTATTTCTCACCTTCATGGCGATCATTACTTTGGACTTATTGGGCTCATCAACACCTTTAATCTTTTATCGCATAAGCAAGAGCTGCATGTGTACGGACCGGCGCCGTTGCAACAAATTATTGAAATGCAGCTAAAAGTTGCCGATACTCAAATGTGTTATAACCTGCATTTTCATTTACTTACCGAAAATGCCACGCTGGTAGATAACGAAAAAATCTGCATTAAATGTTTTCGCACCAACCATCGGATAGAATGTTATGGATTTTCTTTTGAAGAAAAAAAAGGCAAACGAAAACTAATGATTGAAAAAGTACGCAAACACAAAATTCCAATTTCATTTTACAACAGTCTACAAAATGGACTCGACTATATTACGCCACGCGGTGTTGTTATTAAAAACGATACGATTACGCTGCCGCCTGGCAGGGGTAAAAAATATGCTTTTTGTGCCGATACACGGTACGACGAAAGTATAGTGCCACATATATATGGTTTTGATTGCATTTACCACGAAACAACTTATTTAGACAACATGCAGGAAAGGGCTTTTGAACGGTTTCATTCCACTACCAGGCAAGCCGGAGCCTTGGCCCGCAAAGCCATGATCAATCGTTTGCTAATTGGCCATTTTAGTTCTAAATACAATACGCTTGAAGCGTTTCAACAGGAAGCAAGAGAAGTTTTTTTTAATACCGATCTGGCAATTGAAGGAATAACGTACGAAGTATAAAAAAAGATTCCTTTATGAGAGGTGGGCTTGCGATAGATTCGAATTGCAGGCTTATAAAACTTTAAAATCTACTTAGAAAGTGTGGTGTCCTGCAATTTTCCAAGGCATGCATGCAAACTTTGGCGCCACGGAATTAAAGTGAGTCCGAAGGTTGCTACAAATTTTTCTTTACTCATTGCAGAGTACTTTGGGCGCGGCGTTAGGGTTGGATATTGGTCAGTAGAAATTGGATGAACAACGCAGGAAGACCCAAGATAATTTTTGATAGCTTCTGCAAACTGAAACCAGTTAATCACACCTTCATTGCTATATTGATACAGGCCGCTGACCCAATTTTCATTTTCAATAATTTGGAGTACAGCGTTTGCAAGGTCGGCTGCATAGGTGGGGCTTCCCCATTGGTCGGCCACCACATTCACCTGTTGCTTTTCAGTCATTAGCCGCACCATAGTCTTTACAAAATTGCTTCCATAAACCGAATACACCCATGATGTTCGAATGATTATACTTTCGGGCGCAGCGGCAACAACCAACTCTTCGCCAATTACTTTTGACGATCCGTACACGCCAAGCGGTGCTTTTTTATCGTCTTCTTTGTACGGTGTTTTTGCCCAGCCATCAAACACGTAATCGGTAGAAAAATGAATCAATTTTGTGCCCTGTTTTGCACAAGCAGCAGCAAGGTTTTGAGCCCCTGTTGCGTTAATATTGAAGGCAGCATCACTGTCCTGTTCGGCTTTATCTACCGCGGTGTAAGCAGCACAGTTGATGCAATAACCTGGATTTATTTTATTGAACAGCTCAATTACTGCTTCTCTATCGGCAATATCTAAATTGGCGCGGTTAAAAAAGTGAATTTCATATCCTTCAAACGAATCTTTCAAAGCATAAAATTCTTGTCCTAATTGTCCGCCGCTTCCGGTAACAATAATTTTTTTTACCATGGTAGCGTCATTAAAAGGGACTAGAAAAGTTCTTAAAAAGGGGTAGAATTACATCTTTGTCCGATACAATAACTTCGCCTGCATCTACTTTCCAATTGATGTTTAGATCAGGATCGTTATAACAAAAACCACCTTCGCTTTCTTTGCTATAAAAATGATTGCACTTGTACAGTACGATAGCTGTGCTGGACAGTACCGAAAAGCCATGTGCAAAGCCTGCCGGAATAAAGAGTTGTTTCTTGTTTTCGGACGATAGTTCAACAGCCAAATGGGCTCCGTAAGTCGGCGAGGCTTTCCTGATATCAACTGCTATATCTAAAATAGTTCCGTGTAATACCCGTACTAATTTCGACTGGGCAAAAGGCGCCTGCTGGTAATGCAAACCCCTGATTACCCCTTTTGTGGAGCTTGACTGATTATCCTGCACAAACAAACAGTTGATTTTGTTTTGCTTAAATGCACGCTCGTTATAGGCTTCGAAAAAAGCCCCCCGGCTATCTTCAAAAACCGCAGGTTCTATTATAATCAACCCTTTTATGGTTGTTTCAGTAAACTTCATTTTTTAAAAACTCCAATAAGCACGCTGGGATATTTGTCCTCGATAAGTGCCTTTTAAATCGGCAATGAGCGCCGCGGGTTTTGTAATACTTTCAAAGTACGCATTGTCCAGTTCGGCATACGGCTGGTGGCTAACGGCTACAATTACGGCATCGTAATCGTTACTCAGTTTTTCGGTCAAGTTAAAGCCATACTCGTGGTGCAGTTCGGCAGAGTCGGCGTATGGATCCTGAACATCTACATTTAAGAAAAACGATTGTAATTCTTTTACTACATCAGCCACTTTCGAATTGCGGATGTCGCTTACATTTTCTTTAAAGGTGGCGCCCATTACCAGCACTTTTGCCGAGCGCACATCGCTAACATTTTTGATAATGTGCTGCACTACTTTTTTTGCAAGGTAATGCGCCATATTGTCGTTAATGGTTCTGCCGGCTAAAATTACTTTTGAGTTGTAGCCTAATTCGCTTGCTTTGTAAGTAAGATAGTACGGATCTACCCCAATGCAATGCCCGCCAACAAGCCCCGGAAAAAACTTTAAAAAGTTCCATTTAGTGCCTGCGGCTTCCAGCACCTCGTAAGTATTTATACCCATTTTATCAAATATAACTGAAAGCTCATTCATTAGCGCAATGTTCAAATCTCGCTGTGTATTTTCTATAATCTTTGCAGCTTCGGCAACTTTAATGGACGAAGCGCGGTGAACGCCCGCATCTACCACCAGTTCGTATGTTTTTGCAATTTCTTCGCCCGATTCGGCATCGCAGCCGGCAGCTACTTTTACAACTGTTCTAATGGTATGTTTTTTATCTCCGGGGTTTATACGCTCCGGCGAATAGCCAATTTTAAAATCAACAATGCCTTTTAAACCGGAAAGCTTTTCAATTATAGGTAGGCAATCTTCTTCGGTACAACCTGGGTAAACGGTAGATTCAAACACCACGTAATCACCCTTTTTAATGACTTTTCCTATGGTTTCGGATGCTTTTTTTACAGGCGTTAAATTGGGCACATTATGCTCGTCCACAGGCGTGGGCACGGCCACAACAAAAAAGCAAGCTTCGCGTAAATCATCCAAAGAAGTAGTGAACGTAATGTCGCAACCATCAAACGCTTCTTTTTCCAGTTCATTACTTGGGTCAATACATTGCTTCATCAAATCAACTCGCTGCTGGCTAATATCAAACCCAATTACCGATATTTTTTTAGCAAATTCCAGCGCAATAGGTAAGCCTACGTAACCCAAACCTATTACTGCAAGCTTGTGTTTTTTCTCTATTAGTTGTTGATACATTTAAAAATTTAATTATGTTTCAGAAAGGCCATCTATTGGTTTACAAAAGCAAGCACTTGTGTAGTTATATGCTGCAATTGTTCTTCGTCCATTTCGGTATGTATGGGTAGCGATATCACTCTTTCAGTTAACCAGTCGGTTACGGGCAAGTGGGCACTTGCAGAAGAAAACGAAGCAAACATCTTTTGTCGATGTGCCGGTACCGGGTAGTAAATCATTGAAGGAATGCCGTGGGCTGCAAGATGTTCATTTAAACCGTTGCGGTCAACACCGTTTAACACCAATGTATATTGATGAAACACATGCCGGCAATAAGGAGCGCGGAAGGGCGTAGTAATTTTGTCGTTCCCTGCAAAAGAAGCATCGTAAAAGTCGGCTACTTTTCTGCGTGCATTAATATACTCATCAAGCAAGGGAAGTTTAATTTGCAATACCGCCGCCTGAATCGTATCTAAGCGACTGTTGCAGCCCACCACATCGTGGTAATAGCGTTGGCTTTGCCCATGGTTGGCTACCATTTTCAGTTGGTTAGCCAAGTCATCGTCGTTAGTAGTAATAGCACCGCCATCGCCATAACACCCCAGGTTTTTCGATGGAAAAAATGATGTGCCGCTGACAGTTCCGATAGAACCGGTCTTTTTTGTTGTTCCATCGTTATAATAATAATCGCAGCCAATAGCTTGCGCATTGTCTTCTATAACAAACAGGTTATGCGCTGCCGCTATCTTCATAATTTCTTCCATATTGGCTGCATGACCATATAAATGCACAGGCACAACGGCTTTTGTTTTTGGCGTGATGGCTTTTTTAAGAGCTTCAACATCCATACAAAAAGTTCGTGCATCTACATCTACAAAAACGGGCGTTAACCGCAACAAAGCAATTACTTCGGTGGTGGCAATATAGGTAAATGAAGGAGTGATTATTTCATCGCCGGGCTGCAGGCCTAAAGCCATCATGGCTATCTGTAAGGCATCGGTGCCATTGGCGCACGTAATTACATGCTTTACGCCATGGTACTCCGCCAGGGCATGTGCAAAGCTTTGCACCTGCGGGCCGTTAATAAAGGCCGTACTTTCCAACACGCCCAGCACCGCCGCATCTACTTCAGCTTTTATGTGGTGGTACTGCTTTTTAAGATCCACCATTTGTATTGGATGCATAGTAACTTTATTTAAAGTGCGCAAAAATAGCAAAAAAGGGTTGGAACTCTTAACGGCTTTACATTTGCTTTTTTCAAATTAATTATTTGTTTTGTACGCACTTTATAATTTGTTTATCCTTGCTTTCAGGCTGGCAATTGGCATAACGGCGCTGTTTAAGCCAAAAGCAAAAGAGTGGATAGAGGGAAGAAACGGGCAGTTTGCTTCTTTGCAGGCCTCCATCTCCCCATCCGAGAAAGTTATTTGGATGCATTGCGCATCGGCGGGAGAACTGGAGCAAGGAAAACCGGTAGCAGAAGACTTAAAAAAAAGATATCCGGATTATAAAATACTAATCACTTTTTTTTCGCCTTCGGGCTTTGCGGTTGGTAAAAAATTCAAAGCCGCCGATTATGTTTTTTACCTGCCACTCGACACTAAAAAAAATGCACGCAGGTTTATACAAATTGTTCAACCAAAACTGGTGATTTTTGTAAAGTATGATTTTTGGTTTCATCACTTAAAATCAGTAAACCAGCAAGGCATTCCGCTTCTGCTGATATCTGCTATTTTTAGAAAAGAGCAGGCGTTTTTTAAATGGTACGGAGGCTTTTTTAAAAGAATGTTACGATTATTTACCTTGCTTTTTGTTCAGGATGAAACGTCTCTAAAACTATTGCATTCTATACAGGTTAACAATACAAACATTGCTGGAGATACGCGTTTTGACAGGGTTTTAAGCATTGCGGAAAATAATAAAAAGGAGGATGTTTCAGCATCGGAAATAATAAAAGTGTTTATTGGTAACTCGCCGGTAATAGTGGCTGGAAGTACCTGGCCCGATGATGAAAAGCTACTTTCTGAAGGGCTAAAAAAACGGCCTGGTATAAAACTGATAATTGTACCGCACGAAATAACCGAAGAACATCTGCGAAGCATAGAAGGAATGTTTCCACAGTCCGTTCGATATTCCCGCATTAATGATGCAACATATTTAAAAGAAATTACAAAAGGTATCCAAAAACGCAACAACACAAGTGGACAATCTGATGCTTTAAAAAACCGGTTTTTAGCAGCCCCAGTTTTAATAATTGATGGCTTTGGAATGCTTTCGCGATTGTATCAGTATGCTACAGTCACTTATATTGGTGGCGGTTTTAATAAAAGCGGCATTCACAACACCTTGGAAGCGGCGGTGTGGAGCAAACCTGTATTGTGCGGACCCAACTACAAAAAATTTAAGGAAGCACGCGAATTACTTGCAACAGGCGCAGCATTCAGCATTGCTACTGCAACCGAATTAGAGCAGGTGATTGATACCCTTTTTGAAGGGTTTGGGAATATAGAAAAAAGCGGTAGGGCTGCAGGTATGTACGTTCGGCAAAACGGTGGCGCCACAAAAAAGATTTTGGATTACATTCAGGAGAACCGTCTTCTGACAACTGCATAAAAAAGTTGCACTGTTTCTTTGCTGTCGTTCCAACCCAATTTTACTTTCAGCTCGCGGTTCATCCAATATTCGGCTTCGGGCAAAATACGAAAGCCGTTAATGGTTTTTATACTGCGCTCGTACATCGCATCATCGCCCCGAAACAGTTCGTTAATAAACAAAAACTTGTCGTTTACACCAATGCCCTTTCGCAGGTCTTTTATAGGCGCTTCCTTTAAGGTGTTTCCTAATTCAAGCTGCTCTTGTTTTAATTTATCGTTCAGCGATTCGTTTTTTTCGGCAATTAGTTCGTGCACTTCTTTTTCAGCAACAGTGTGCTGCATCAATGTCGGCGCTTCGTGCAACCCATCCAAAGAAAGCGAAAAAAGTTCTTTGGGTTCGTGCTCAACGGGCGCCTTTTCGATAACTTTTAAAACTGGCTTTGGCACTGTGTACGAAAGAACCGGAATCTTTCTTTCCTGTTCATTATCTTCTGCTTTTATTTCCGGTTCCGGTAATTTATCTTCTACTGCAGGTGTTTCGGCCGGAATAAAACGTTTATCTTTTTCAGGGATTGAAACTAAAGTTGTGGATTGTGGTTCTTTCTTAAAAACAGGTGAGGCGGGCATTTGTACCCTTTCTTCTCCTGCATCAACTTGCTCACGGGCTACATGAATGGGCATTAAAACTGCCACTTTAGATGTATTTTTAACGCTGCTTTTTCGAACGGCAGCCGCCAGTTCGGCATGCAGCAGTTGAACCGTTATTAATAATTGAGCAGGGCTTTGTCCCTTGTCTTTTTGTTCCGCTAATTTGTTTATTAATTGCTCAATCCTTTCCATGTGATTATGTTATTTTTGGCGACTTTATAAACAATGTTCACCACATTACGTAAAACCGGGCCTAAAAGTATGAAAGCTTTACAAAAAATAACCAGCGGCCCTTTAACTCTAACATTATGTTTATAGAACCACATATAAAAGGCAATTGTGGAGGTTGGATAGAAGTGGTTTGCGGTTCGATGTTTTCGGGTAAAACCGAAGAACTCATCAGGCGTTTAAAAAGAGCAAAGATTGCCAACCTAAAGGTGGAAATTTTTAAGCCCGGAATTGACGTTCGCTACGATGCCGTAAACATTGTTTCACACGATGAAAATTACATCCATTCTACGCCGGTAGAGCATTCGCAACAAATTTTATTACTTGCCCAAAGCGTGAATGTAATTGGAATAGATGAAGCGCAGTTTTTTGACGATGGTTTGCCGGATGTTTGCGAAAAGCTTGCCTGCAAAGGTGTAAGGGTAATTGTTACCGGCTTGGATATGGATTATTTAGGCAAGCCTTTTGGGCAAATGCCTTTTCTGCTGGCAAAGGCCGATTACATAACCAAGCTGCACGCTATTTGTATGAAGTGTGGCAATATTGCAAACTACTCGTACCGCAAAATACCAAACGAAGACCGTATTATGCTGGGCGAAAAAGACGTGTACGAACCCCGCTGCCGACGGTGTTATTATTTAGATGGAGAGATTGATTAGCTTAAGAAATTTGAAAAACAACATCAACCAAATATTTACTCTTTTTAAAAAAGATGTACTTCTTGAAATGCGCCAGCAGTATAGCTTTTATGGCATATTGTTGTATGTAGCATCTACCCTTTTTGTGCTGTTTTTAGCTGTAGAAGCACCGGATAACAGGGTTTGGAACGGCCTTTTTTGGATCATTTTACTATTTGTATGTATTAATGCAGTTGCCAAAAGCTTTTTGCAGGAAAGCAGAAACCGCATGCTATACTTTGGCTCTGTTGTTAGTCCGCAAAACTTTATGCTCGCAAAGCTGCTGTTTAATACAGTGCTAATGATAGTAATGAATGCTTTAACGTTGCTGCTGTTTGCCCTTTTTTTTGGTAGCCCCGCTGTAAAAGTGGCTCCATTTATTGGCATTGTTTTCTTAGGTGGCTGGAGCCTTAGCCTGGTGTTTAGTTTTTTGGCCGCCATAGCCGCAAAAGCCCAGCAAAATGCAGCCATCATGGCAATACTGGGTTTTCCGCTAATTATTCCGCAGTTAATCATGCTGATCAAAATATCGGCTGCAGCATTCACTCAATCCACCCCTGTTTCCGTACCCGTAGTGTTGTTGCTGATTGCTATGGATGTATTGGTTATATTATTGGCTTTGATTTTATTTCCGTTTTTATGGAAAGACTAAGCAATTAACTGATCAATTGCCGGATTGCACAGAGAGTTATTTATAATTATATTCTTTTAAATCTCCACCGGTTTAAAAGCAATAGTAATTTTGCACGCTGGCAAATTATCGCACCAGCTAATCGGTTTCCCCTTATTTTTGCAACCAATTATAAAACTGTAACACCCGTTACAGGTACCGCTTATGAATAAATGGTGGTGGAAAATAGCCTGCATTCTTTTACTGCTTTATACTTTTATTGCAGGACTAAATGTATTTAATCTATCGGTTTTCAAGGTGCCGCGTCTTCCAATTTTGTACGAAACTATCCGCAATCTTTATTATCATGTAAGTATGTGGTTTACCATGATGATTTTGTTTACTATCTCGGTAGTGCATGCTGTAAAATACCTGCGCACCAACGATTTGCGTAGCGATATCCGCTCCCGGCAGTATGCCGTTGTTGGAATTATCTTTGGACTTTTGGGTTACGGTACAGGCTTTATTTGGGCTTTTAACACCTGGACCGATCCGAACCAAAGCCAGGTTGCTTCTTTTGGTGCCATTGCAAAAGATCCAAAATTAATAGGCGCCGCCATTGCGCTGCTTATTTATGCCGCTTACCTGGTGCTTCGCGATTCCATTTCTGACTTCGACAAAAAAGCAAGAATCGGATCGGTTTATAACATATTTGCCTTTGCGTTTTTATTTCCATCTATCTGGATTATTCCACGCCTGATGGAAAGTTTGCACCCTGGTGGCAACGGCAATCCGGCACTAAACCCGTCCGACACAGACGCCCGCATGAGGCTGGTATTTTATCCGGCAGTACTTGGCTGGACACTTTTGGGTGTGTGGATTGCTACTTTAAAGGTGCGCATGGCATTTATTAAAGAAAAAAAATTACTCCGCAAATGAAGCAACGAATTCTATTCTTCTTTTTCCTAATTACGAGCATCGCTGCATTTGCACAAAACGATACGCTTGAAATGGCAGACACTTTCCGAAGTAACGGAAAAATATATGTAGTGGTAGCGGTTATATTAGCCATCTTTACCGGAATAATTTTGTATCTTATCCGGTTAGATCGTAAAATATCTAAACTGGAGAAAACAAGTCATTTATAATTTCAAAAACATACCTCATGTCAGCTAATTCAGATTATAGCTTTTTCCAGAGTGTTATAAAAAGCTTCGACAAAGCAGCCTCTTTTACTAAATGGGACCCAGGAATTTTAGAGCAGATTAAAGAATGCAACTCGGTTTACCAAATGCGTTTCCCTGTTCGTATGGATGATGGACGCATTGAGGTAATAGAAGCCTACCGTGTGCAGCACTCGCACCATAAAGCGCCCTGCAAAGGCGGTATTCGGTTTGCGGCAGAAGTAAACCAGGACGAAGTAATGGCGCTTGCCGCGCTGATGACCTATAAATGCGCCATTGTAAACGTGCCTTTCGGCGGCGGCAAAGGCGGCATAAAAATCAGTCCAAAAAAATATTCCGTTTACGAATTAGAAAAAATTACCCGCCGCTACACCGCCGAACTGGTAAAGAAAAACTTTATTGGACCCGGAACCGATGTACCTGCGCCCGATTACGGTACCGGCGAACGCGAAATGGCTTGGATTGTTGATACGTACCAAAGTCTGCGCCCGGGCGATATTGACGCTGCAGGTTGCGTTACTGGAAAGCCGGTGACACAAGGAGGCGTGCGCGGCCGCAGAGAGGCCACTGGTTTAGGTATTTTTTATGGCATTCGCGAGGTGTGCAATATGCCCGAAGTAATGGAAAAGCACGGGCTTACTCCAGGTATAGAGGGAAAACGCATAATAGTACAAGGTTTAGGAAACGTAGGCTACCATGCTGCTAAATTCTTTCAAAATGCAGGAGCAAAAATTATTGCCCTTGCCGAATACGAAGGTTCCATTTACAGCGACGAAGGCCTGGATGTAGATGCTGTTTTTCAACACCGAAAAGCCACTGGCTCTATTTTAAATTTCCCCGACGCTAATAACTTTGCAAAAAACACCGATGCATTGGAACACGATTGCGATATCTTAATTCCGGCTGCGCTTGAAAATGTTATTAATGGCGATAACGCAATGGATATTAAAGCCCGCATTATTGGCGAGGGCGCTAATGGCCCGCTAACTCCCGAAGCAGACGAGGTGTTTATTACCAAAGGAACGCTGGTTGTGCCCGATATGTACCTGAATGCAGGCGGCGTAACTGTATCGTACTTCGAATGGTTGAAAAACCTTAGCCACGTACGGTACGGAAGAATGGAAAAGCGCTTTACCGAAAACATGAACCAACACATTTTAGGACAAATAGAAGAATTAACCAACAAAAGCGTTAGCGAACGAGAACGCCAGTTTATTATGCATGGACCCGATGAAGTGGACCTGGTGTACAGCGGACTGGAAGAAACGATGATTACGGCCACCCGCGAAATAATGGATGTTTGGAAAGCAAACCCACAAATTCCGGACATGCGTACAGCGGCTTTTGTAGTAGCCATTAATAAAGTGGGCACCTCTTACGCCGAGCTGGGTATTTTCCCATAACAATATTTAATTTTATTTGTGAACGCCTTGCAGTAGCAGGGCGTTTTTTTGTGAATAGTGGCATCTTTGAAGTAGCCTTATAGTACAATTTTCCAGCATATTTGTACCCGTATCTGCATGAAAAAATATGCATATAAATCTGAATTTGGGTAAAAGCAACCGCCAGCGGCAAGCTTTGGGCTTGCCGCTGATAACACGCTTGTTCTTCTACATTCAATCAATCTTAAAAATGCATTTGACAAGTGGAAGTAAAGTGCAATTTTTATATTATTTGAACCCGCCACTACCCTTTTTGATGTGTTTTTACTAAAAAAAATAGTAAGAAATTATTTTTCTAAATACAAAAATGGGTATATTTAGGGTAATAAAAATTGAGCACTATGATCAAAATTCAAGTAATTGGCCGTCTTGGAAAAGACTGCGTAGTAAACAACGTAAATGGTAAAAGCGTTATTAATTTTACCGTAGCACATTCCGAAAAATACAAAGACAGCGGCGGTAATAACCAGGAAAAAACTACCTGGGTAGATTGCGCCTACTGGACAGATCGCACAGCAGTAGCACCCTACCTCACAAAAGGCATTCAGGTGTTTGTAGAAGGCTCGCCGGAAGTACGCTCTTTTCAACGAAACGATGGTACCGCAGGCGCTTCGCTTTCCATGCGCGTTCGCGATGTACAATTGTTAGGCGGCAAAGGCGATAATAGCGGAGGACAGATGCAGGAAGTGGATGCAGGTTCAAACACCGCCCAACAACAACAAAGTGGCAAAGGACCAGCAGGAATTAACGACGATGCAGCAGATGATTTACCTTTTTAAATAAATTGATAACTTTTACAAAAGCTCCCTGGTAAAAACAGGGAGCTTTTTTTATACCCTTTTCTGAATGTTTTGGTTTACTATTTTATTGAAACGCTGTAAACGCAAACCCTTTTTTGTTTTGTTGTTTCTTTGCACATGCCCATCACGTTTTCAGCCCCTTTTTTGCTACAATTTGCCGAAAGGGTATTTCAAAAAATCAATTGTAGCGGCGCCGATGCGGCTCTTGCCGCAAAAGTGTTGCTTTCGGCAGATTTGCGCGGCATAGATTCGCACGGTGTGGCGCGGCTTAGCGGTTATGTACGTTTGTGGGAAGCAAAAAGAGTCAACACTACTCCGAAAATCAACATCTTACATCAAACCCCTTCTACTGCAACCTTGGATGGAGATAAAGGACTGGGTTTGGTAGTTGCTCCGAAGGCGATGCAAATAGCTATCGAAAAAGCAAAAAATGCAGGTACCGGATGGGTAAGCGTGCAAAACAGCAACCATTTTGGCATTGCGGGCTACCATGCCATGATGGCTTTAGACCACGATATGATTGGCATTTGTATGACGAACGCCAGCCCGCTGGTAGCGCCCACTTTTTCTGTTGAACGGTTATTGGGAACCAACCCTATTTGCGTAGCTGTACCGGCTGGAAATCAGCCGCCGTTTGTGGCCGATTTAGCAACTACCACAGCCGCTAACGGCAAGCTGGAAATGCTGCAACGAAAAGGCGAAGAAGCACCCGGTGGCTGGCTACAGGATGGTTTTGGCGCTATTACTACCGACCCGCATGCGCTAAAAAGTGGCGGCGCTTTATTGCCTTTGGGTGGCAGCCGCGAACAAGGAAGTCACAAAGGATACGCTTTGGGAGCAGTAGTCGATATTTTTTCTGCAGTTTTAAGCGGCGCTAATTACGGCCCTTGGGTTCCGCCGTTTCCGGCTTTTATGCCTATGCCGCAAGCCATGCCGGGAAACGGTATTGGACACTTTTTTGGTGCCATGCGCATAGATGCATTTCGACCCGCACAAGATTTTAAAAAACACATGGATGCATGGATTACCAGGTTTCGATCAGCCAAAACAGCTCCTGGTTACAGTAAAGTATTAATTCCCGGCGACCCCGAAAGAGAAGAAGAAGAATACCGAAAAAAAAATGGTATTCCTTTGCTTACTGTTGTTGTTGAAGATTTAAAGGCTCTTGGTAAAAGGCTTTCGGTCGAATTTTAAAACCTTCCGTTTTATCTTAAAGAACTACTAAAACCTTAAAAAAAGGGTACAACTATTTTTATGAAAGTAATGAAATTTGGTGGCACATCTGTTGGTACGCCGGAAAGGATGCAGCAGGTAGCCCGACTGATTACTGGAGATGACGAACCGAAAATAGTGGTGTTAAGCGCTATATCCGGCACCACAAATACGCTTGTAGAAATAGCGGGCTTGCTTGCTAAAGGAAACCGCCCAGCAGCAAAACAAAAAATAGACTTACTGAAAAAGCAGTATCAAATTTTTATTGAAAACCTGCTGAACAATACCGCAAAAAGGGGCGCCGAAGCGATTCTGCAAGAGCACTTTGAATTTTTAAATATCATATTAAAAATATCGTACAGCGAGGCATTGAGCAAAGATATTTTGGCGCAGGGCGAGTTGCTATCTACTAAAATTTTTTCAGCTTATTTAACCCAACAAGGAATTAAACACCGCTTGTTGCCTGCTCTTGAGTTTATGAGCATTGATACAGCCGATGAGCCGCACATACAAACAATAAAATCTAAATTAACAGAACAGCTGACACTTGACGGTACGCATTCTTTATATATAACACAAGGGTTTATTTGTCGCAATGCAAAGGGCGAAGTGGATAATTTAAAAAGAGGCGGCAGCGATTACAGCGCATCGTTAATAGCGGCAGCCGTTACAGCTTCTGCCTGCGAAATCTGGACCGATATCAGTGGCATGCACAACAACGACCCGCGTATAGTTAAAAAAACAATTCCAATAGAACAATTAAGTTTTGACGAGGCGGCGGAGCTGGCCTATTTCGGCGCAAAAATCTTACATCCTGCGTCTATTTGGCCGGCGCAGCAATACAACGTTCCGGTAAAACTGCTAAACACGCTGGAACCCTCGGCTGCAGGCACTTTAATAACCGGCGCAGCGGCGTATAAAGGCGCAAAAGCAGTGGCGGCTAAAGATGGAATAACAGCCATTCGCATCCGCAGCAGCCGCATGTTGCTGGCCTATGGATTTTTAAGAAAGGTGTTTGAAGTGTTTGAAAAATACAAAACGTCTATTGATATGATTACTACATCGGAAGTAGCTGTTTCTGTAACTATTGATAATGATGTTTATTTAACGGAAATAAGGCGCGAGCTGGAGGCTTTTGGAAGGGTGGATATAGATTCAGAACAAACGATTGTAAGTATTGTGGGCGATGAAATTTCAGCAGACGAATCTACCTTAAGTATTGTTTTCAATAGTCTGAAAGAAATTTCTATACGCATGGTTTCGTATGGTGGCAGTGCGCACAACATTTCTATTTTGGTGGCAGCCAATAGAAAAGCCGAAGTACTTCGCCAATTAAATTCCGGGCTGTTTGGATTATAGGAAATGACATCGACGGAACAAAATTGTAAGAAGTTTTCTGCCTTCATTTCAAAACAAAAACATACAAAAAAGGGTCGTCTCTCTTTTTAGACAACCCTTTTAAAAACCTTTTCGGTGTAGGTTTAAATCACAATCATTGCATCGCCATAACTAAAAAAGCGGTACTTATCTTTTATTGCTTTTTTATATGCTTCAATGGCCAAATCGTAACCTGCAAAAGCGCAGGTCATAATCAGCAGGCTTGTTTTTGGTAAATGAAAATTAGTAATCAGTGCGTCGGCAATATTAAAATTATACGGCGGATGAATAAAAGTATTTGTCCAACCTTCGGAGGGCTTTAATAAACCATTGGCGGTAAAAGAAGATTCTAAAGCACGCATGGTAGTAGTACCAACAGAGCAAATGCGGCGGCTGTCTTCCTTTGCATTATTTACAATTTTGCAAGCGTTATCTTCTATTTGATAATACTCTGCATCCATTTTGTGTTTGCTTAAATCTTCCACTTCTATCGGCCTAAAAGTGCCAAGCCCGGTGTGCAAGGTTATTTCCGCAAAGCGAATGCCTTTTATTTCGCAGCGTTTAATTAATTCTCTGCTAAAATGCAGTCCCGCTGTAGGCGCAGCTACTGCTCCTTCGTGCTTTGCGTAAACGGTTTGATAGCGCTCTCGGTCTTCCTCATCGGGCTTGCGTTTAATGTATTTGGGCAGCGGTGTTTCGCCATGCTTTTCAAGCATTAATTTAAACCCTTCATCATCGCCTTCGTATAAAAATTTAATGGTCCGTCCACGGCTGGTTGTATTGTCAATTACTTCGGCCACAAGATCTTCTTCTTCACCAAAATACAATTTATTACCTACGCGTATTTTTCTTGCGGGATCAACAATTACATCCCAAAGACGGTGTTCTTTATTTAATTCGCGAAGTAGAAACACTTCAATTTTAGCACCTGTTTTTTCTTTACGTCCGTACATTCTTGCGGGAAAAACTTTTGTGTTGTTTACTACAAAAACGTCTTTGTCGTCAAAGTATTCCAGGATGTCGCGAAAGTGTTTGTTTTCCATTTCGCCGGTTTTTCTGTGTACCACCATCATACGGGCATCTTCGCGGCGTTTTGCTGGGTTTTGTGCAATAAGATTTAGAGGAAGGTCGAACTTAAATTGTGAAAGCTTCATTTACTGTTTGCAATTAATGTTTTAGCTAAAGAGTAAGAAGAAGGGCAGGAGGAAAAGAAAGATTGCTTTCTTTTTAGCTAAAATTGCCAGATGAGGCAAGCCGTTGCTTGCTTCATTTAACGCATTTAGTCTCCAAAACCCGGTCTTACGGCACCGCGCATGGTT
This sequence comes from Chitinophagales bacterium, assembly GCA_038243445.1. GTDB lineage: Bacteria > Bacteroidota > Bacteroidia > Chitinophagales > Chitinophagaceae > Flavisolibacter. Next base: position 28,635 of record JBBSRB010000020.1, read on the forward strand.
AAATTAGCCTTTTAAAGGCGGCAAAGGTAAGGAAAAAAGAAGATAAACAAATATCGGATTATTTACTAAAAACGTGCGGTTCTTAATAAACTGCATTCCTTCAGCCATTTCACTGCAACTCAACGGCAGGAATAGCGGCAAGTAATCGTTTTGTATAGTCCATTTTTGGCTGGTGATATACTTGTTCAGCATCACCCATTTCCACCAGCTTTCCTGCCTGCATAACCGCAATCCGGTCGCTCATATATCGCACCACCGAGAGGTCGTGCGAAATAAATAACATGGTGAGCTGAAAATCTCTTTTCAAATCGTTTAATAAATTTAAAACCTGTGCCTGAACGCTTACATCAAGTGCTGAAACCGATTCATCGCATACCAGCAACGTTGGGTTTAATGCAAGTGCCCGTGCAATAACAATGCGCTGACGCTGCCCGCCCGAAAACTCGTGCGGATAACGGTTGATTGCAGACAGAGGAAGGTTTACCTTATCTAAAAGAGCAGCCACTTTTGCCCGTTGTTCTTTTTTATTGTATTCTGTTCCGGTTACACCCATTGGTTCGGCAATGGCAGCGCCAATGGCAAGCCTTGGGTTTAAAGATGAATACGGATCTTGAAACACCAACTGTACGTTTTTACGTAACGTTTTTATTTCCTCTTTACTTAATGCTGTTATATCAATATTATTATAAAAAATATTTCCGTCTGTTGGCTCTATCAACCTTAGTATGGTTCTGCCCAGCGTAGTTTTGCCGCAACCGCTTTCGCCTACTAAGCCCAATGTTTCACCCTTAAATAGCTGAAGATTTACAGAATCAACGGCGGTGAAGGAAGCGGTTTCTTTTCCAAGCCAATTTGTTTTTACCGGAAAGGTTACAGAAAGCCGCTGCACATCTACCAACACGTCGGAATAAGATTGCACCGGTAAAGAAGTTACAGCAGCCGTAGGGCGTACTGTTCCTTGTAGGAAATCTGCAACTACAGGAAGTTGTTCACCTTTAGGAAGAAGCGCCGGCCGGCAGGCAATA
>JBBSRB010000021.1:0-29357 GCA_038243445.1 Chitinophagales bacterium
CGAGCTAAGAGCAACAATTATTTCGGGTGTATTAATGGTTGGTTTTTTGTATATCGGCGAGGGTTTTTTAAATCTTTTGGGGTTAGATGTAGGTTCTTTTGCTGTGGGCGGTTCTATTGTAATTTTTATTTTAGGGCTGGAGATGGTTTTAGGGCTTGAATTTTTTAAAAACGAAAAAGATATTCGTGCAGCAACGGTAGTGCCTATTGCTTTTCCGCTTATTGCAGGGTCCGGCACGTTAACTACCATCATTTCTTTAAAAGCCAACTTTTCGCAACCAACCGTGTTAATAGGCATCTTAGTAAATCTTGTTATCATTTTCATCGTTTTAAAATCGCTTCGGTTTATAGAGCGTATGCTGGGCCCTGCCGGCATGATTGCCATACGCAAATTCTTTGGTGTAATTTTATTGGCCATTGCAGTTAAGATTTTTGCCACCAATGCCCCAGGGTTAATAAAGTAAGCGCCGGTAAAAAGGTTTAAAAAAGGGGTGACGAATTTCAATTTTTTGGCCGTACTTCGCGCCTCTACAGCCTCGTAGTACAATGGATAGTATAAGGGTCTCCGAAGCCCTGGATCCGCGTTCGATTCGCGGCGAGGCTACTTTCTCATATCTTTTAGCATTACTTTTTCTAACAATTACACAACAACATCGTTATTGCTATTTGAAAGAATAGCTATTTCAACCCCTTTTTGTAAGGTTTTTTTCAAAGATGTATTATTGCTCTTTGTAAGAATTTTGCAATAGAGTTACTATCTATACATCAAACGTGAGTGAAACCGGAAGTGATTTTGGTCTTATGAGGGTACGCTTATTGCATTCTATATTCTCGATACAAACTATCTCAAAACCTTTACTCTCTTCTGACATGCAGTTAAACAAATCATTAAAAAACCTATGGTTTTTGATTTTTGGCGCGTTTTTCTTCTCCGCTTGCACTATTCAAAAACCTTCCTTTCCTACCGGACATTATCCTAAAGACATGCCTAAAATACCTGCGCCAAATGCATCGGCCGCGTGGGTGCCCGAAGGCTACAAAGTAGAAGTTTTTATGAAGGATCTTATTTGGCCCAGCAGTATTGAATTTGATAAATCCGGTAATGTTTATGTATCGGAAGCCGGCTATGTATATGGCGATCCGTTTGCACCTGCACAAATTTTGCGCATCACTCCTGCCGGCCAAATTACTCGCTATGCCGAAGGGTTTAACGGGCCAATTACTGACATTCTCTGGCACAAAGAACAATTGTTCGTTTCGCACCGCGGCAAAATATCCACCGTTGGTGCCGATGGAGCAGTGAAAGATATTGTAACCGGACTTCCCAGTTTGGGCGATCATTTTAATAATCAAATAACGGTAGGGCCCGACGAAAAGCTATACTTCGGACAAGGCACAACAACAAATTCGGGCATCGTGGGGCTTGATAATGCCTACCCTTATGTGTGGTTGTTGCTGCACCCTGATGCGCATGATATACCTGCCCGTGATATGCGGCTTACAGGCGAGAGTTTTTTAACACCGCAGCCAAATAATGTATTGTCAAGGCAAGGACGCCTTACCAGTTTTTGGGAAGATGTAACTTATGCCGTTACCAGCGTGTTTAATCGAAATAAAGACAAATCGCTGCTGGTACGTACAAGAGCTTTTCAACCTTTTGGAGAAAAAAACCGCGATGTAAAAAGTGATGTAAAGGCAAGCGGAACCATTTTACGAATGAATACAGATGGCACCGGGCTGGAAGTGTATGCATGGGGGCTTCGAAATCCATATGGCGTACAATGGGGACCAGACGGACAACTATATGTAACAGATAACGCTTACGATGAAAGGGGAAGCCGGCCGATTGCAAACGCGAAGGACAACATCTATCAAATAAAGCAAGGTGGGTGGTATGGCTGGCCCGATTACTCAAGCGGCATTCCCGTTACTCACTCCCAATTTAAATCGGAAAGAGGGCCGAAGATTAAATTTTTAATGTCCGAACACCCACCTGTAGAAAAACCGTGGATGGTACGGCCGGAAAATGCAGCCACAACAAAGTTTGATTTCAGCACCAGTTCTGCTTTTGGTTTTATGGGTCAAATGTTTTTAGCCGAGTTTGGATCGGGAACACCTTTAACGGCCCGCCAGGATAATTTAAATGGCTACACCGTTGTGCGTATTGACCCTACAACCAAAGAAGCAACACCTTTCCTGAGCAATAAAACCAAAGGCCCCGCCGGAAAGGAATATGTTGTTACCGAAGGGCCGAGGCACCCGGTGGAAGCAAAATTTTCGCCTGATGGAGAAGTGCTTTACGTGGTTGATATTGGCGTTATTGGATTTGAATTAGGCGGTGCAGGACCTTTTCCGCTGCCGTCGCCGGGTACAGGCGTTATTTGGCGCATTACCAAACAAGGAAGTACAGTTACGACACCACCAGCCAATTTAACGTACCTGCCTGCAAAAACAAATGATAAGTAATACCTATGAATAAAAAGCAGTAAAAATGAAAGCGCTAAACATTCTCTTGGTTATGCTTTTTGTACTTTCTGCTGCTTTGCAATATAATGATCCCGACCCTTACATATGGATGCCGGTTTACTTGTATGGAGCATTGCTTTGCTTTTTTGCAATTAAAAAGAGATTCCTTTATGCTCCATACATTATTGGACTGGCTATATATGTTTCTTTTGCCACCTATTTGTTTTTTGATAAAACCGGCGTTTTAAATTGGGCTACTAACCACCAGGCTGAGAATATTGTTCAATCGATGAAAGCAACAAAGCCATGGATAGAAGAAACAAGAGAATTTTTTGGATTATTTCTGCTCATTATTGCCTTAGTAGCAAACATAATGTGGCTATCAAAAAAAACCAGTTTCAGATAGAGCCGAATGAAGGTAAACAGCCCCATTAAAAAAGTATAAAACAGCTTTCGTTGATAATGAATAAATTAATCTACTTCTGTGCTTTTCTATTTGTTTCCATGCCCCTGTTTGCTCAAGTTTCTACCCTTTCCGGAATCATTTTAAATGCACAGCAATTGCCGGTTAGTGGTGCATCTGTTCAACTGTTAAACACACAATTTTCAACCGTTACCAAGCACGATGGAAGTTTTATAATGGAAAAAATACCAGCGGGAAGCTATGAGCTCTACGTCGAAAGTTCTGGCTACGCCTCCATCAACAAACCCATACATTTAGGAAAAGGTAACAACAACTTTGAAATAGTAGTACATCCATCCTTTAAGCAGCTTGACGAAGTAATTATAAGTACTCAAAAGCAAGATGAATTACAACAAAAGGCGGCCTTAAGTGTAACCACTTTACAGGCATCGCAGGTGGAGAGCTACAGTCTTTGGAATACTAACGATCTTACAACAATAGCTCCTAATTTATACAGCGCCGATCCTGGTGATAAACGCAGCGTAACCTCTATTCGTGGGCTGGTAAGCACTTCTTACGATCCGGCGATAGCCACCTATGTGGATGGCGTAAATCAATTTGGATTAGACACTTATATCGGGCAGCTATTTGATATAGAAAGAATTGAAATAGCCCGCGGGCCGCAAGGAACTTTATACGGTAGAAACGCCATGGGTGGAGTTATTAATATTATCTCAAAACAACCGCAAAACAATAAGTCGGGTTTTGCAGAAGCTACGGTTGGTAATTGGGGGCAGCAACGCGCAACCGCAGGCATCCGGCTTCCACTTGTAAACAACCGCTTGTTTTTTGGTGCCGCAGCTTTGTTTGAAAAAGAAGCCGGATTTTACACAAACAATTTTGATAACTCCCGTTATGACCAACAGCATTCCATTGTAGGAAACTATTTTCTTAAATACAGCAGTAAAACTCCCTGGGGTTTTGTGCTGAATGTAAAACATGCCGCCAACAGAAACAACGGAGCTTTTCCGCTAGTGTTTGGCATCGAAGAAGCCTTCAAAAATCCTTATGTATTGAACCAAAACAAGGTAACAAAAATGGTGGATAACGTGTTTAATGCCTCTCTTTCCTTCAATCATACCGGGCGCCTGGTAAACTTTAGTTCACAATCTGCTTATCAATCGAACTACCGGTATTACAAAAGCGCTATTGATGCCGACTTTTCTCCGTTAGATGGCATTTCTGTTTTTAATAACTATGGTAAAGACTGGAACAAAGTTAAAGTGTGGACACAAGAGATAACTTTTTCGCCTGGAGCATCCATCAACAAGAAAATTAATTGGAAGGCTGGAACCTACCTTTTTTACCAGCACAGTCCAACAAAGCAAGCCACCCTTTTTGGTGCTGATGCGCCGCTGCTTGATGTGCCCGATAAAGACTTTTCTATTATTAATACCACTACATCAAACGCAAAAGGCGGCGCTCTTTATGCACAAGCCGACTACAAGCTTACCCAAAATTGGAAGTTTATAATAGGCGCCCGATACGACTTTGAAAAAAGGGAACAATCCATTTTGGGCGAATATCAAAAAGATCCTGATCCAAATCCAGCGTTCGCTTTTCAGCCCGACACATCGGCAACGGCAACCTTCACCGCCTTTTCGCCAAAGATTGGTTTTGCGTTTTATCCTTCTCTAACAAACACCCTTTTTGTAACCTTTAGTAAAGGCTTTCGCGCAGGCGGATTTACGCCGCTTTCCTCCGACCCATCTCAGCCGCCGCTTTATCCGTTTCGCCCCGAAAAAAGCAACGCTTTTGAAGCAGGCAGTAAAAACACTTTTTTCAACAACAAGCTTGTTGTAAACCTATCCTTATTTTACTCTAAGGTTACAGATGTGCAGGTGGCAACTTTGGTTTTACCCGATGCGGTAACTATTACCAAAAACACCGGCAAATTAACCAGTAAAGGTGTGGAGCTGGAAGCACGGACAGTATTAAACGGCTTTGAAGCAGAATACAGCTTTGGCTTTACCAATGCAAAATACGACAACCTGAAAATAGCGCAAAACGGCAGCGAAACCAACAAAAAAGGGGCTCACCAGGTGTTTACGCCCGATGTTACATCAATGTTGGCAGCACAATACAGTTTCGCGTTTAACAAGATGGGAACAGCCAAACTTTTGCTCCGCAGCGAATGGCGGTTTTTAGGAAAACAATATTTTGATTTAGATAATTCCATCATACAAAACCCCTACTCTGTTATAAACGCAAAAGCGGGAATAATAGGCAAAAGTCTTTCGTTTTTGTTGTGGGCGCGAAACCTGAATAGCGCAGAATATATCAGTTTTGCATACGATTTTGGGGCGGTGCATTTAGGAAATCCAAAAACAATTGGCGCTACCATTGCCGCACGATTTTAAAACCTTTAAAAAACCGTTTAGCTTAACTTGGCTAAGAGTATTTCTTTATAAAAGCATAAACCTAATAGGTAGCTGCTTCAATAAGGAAAGCTTTTACTTGCATCTACAAAAAGCAGTGTGCACCTTTACATCATCAAGCAATCGATGAAAAACCATCCAAAATCTAACATCCAAAAAAACCTTTTCCAATCCTTAAAAAAGCCGAAGGCGTCCGTATCAAGAAAAAACTAACAGACCTAAACTTTAGCTTTACGCCTACGATACTGGTCCCCTCTTTTTAGAGGGGATTTTTTATTGATCTGTTTTCTTTTTTTCTATAAATGGAACGACCGGTATCATTCCCAACACACCCCAAACCAGTTCTGCTACAACAATGCCCATAATGGTAAACACCGGCTTAATATTTACTTTTGAACCTACCACTAAAGGCTCTAGAAAATAAGATTGTATAAACTGCACCACGACGTATGTAATTACTATACCCAGCACCCTATTCATGCTCCCACACCTTTGCCTTGCAGCCCTGTGCTTACCGGCAGCAGCAACATAGAAAAAAGGGTTGCAAAAGCCACAGCGGCAAGAAAAGATTTAGCAAAGTATAAGCAGGCTATTAAAAGAATAAGAAACAATAAACCCTGAACCGATTATAATTGCAAAGAATGGGGCATAAGAAAGGCTTTTAATTTTTTACCTCTTGGTACGAAGTATGCAGCATTATATAAAAAAGAAGAATGGCCACTTTTCAAGAAGTAATTAATTCTGACAAACCTGTACTTGTAGATTTTTTTGCAGAATGGTGCGGACCATGTAAAATGATGGCGCCGATTTTAAAGCAAACGAAAGATCAGTTGGGCGAGGCAGTTACCATTATAAAAATTGACATAGATAAAAATAGGCCGGCTGCCGAAAGCTTTAGCATACAAGGAGTGCCCACCCTAATATTATTTAAAAACGGAAAGGTTAAATGGAGACAATCGGGCGTAGTGCCAGCAGCCAATTTGGTGCAGGTAATTAAAGAGCATCAGTGACCCCTTTTTCGCTTGTTTTTAATCCAGGTAAAATACATTTATAAGCATTATTTTACCTGCTCTGTTGCATTGCAGCGTGACCCCTTTTTTGCATCTTTTCTTAGCTTTTAACCAACCCAATGTCAGATCCTTTCCAATCTGGAAACAACGAATTCTTTTTATCTGCGAGGTTTAAATGCGCTGTTGCCACTTCGTTAAATACGGCTCTAAAATCCGTAGTTACAGGCAGGTCGCGGTTGTCTTCTAAATTTTCGATACTTAATTCGGGCACTTTGCCATGCACTAAACCGCCCCTGATGTTATTGCCCAACACAAACATGCAGGAGCCCCTTCCATGATCCGTTCCCCGGGCCCCGTTTTGTGCAACTGTCCGGCCAAATTCGGTCATCGTCATTACTTCCACATCTTGTTGGTAAGCTTCAATATCGGTCCAAAAAGCAGCAACAGAGCTCGATAAATCGCCTACGTTTCGTGCAAACGTTCCTGTTTCTGTTCCCTGATTAAAATGAGTATCCCATCCCCCACATTCGGTAAAACCAACTTCAAGTCCTACATCCATTTTTATTAATTGCGCCATTTGCTTTAGCGACGAACCAAGTGGTGAAGACGGATAAACAGCGCCATTTGCCGGATTATAATTTTTTACATCTGCACTTTTCATCATTTTTATCGCTTCAAAACTTTCTCTTCCGCTCCTGTTTAACAATCCGGCAGCGGTATTATCGTATAATTCTTCAAAGCTTTTAGCAGCGCCCATTGGAGGCTCTGCCTTTCCACGAAGTTTTACCGAAAAATCTTCAATATTTGACACTGCAAGTGCGGCATTATCGCCATACAACGCTCGCGGCAATGACGAGGTAACACTTACTGCCTGAAACGGCGTGGCAGCTTCGTGACCTAATAAACCAACTGCACGATTTAGCCAACCGCTGCTTGTTCCTTTTTTAAATGGTGTGCCGGATTCCATATAATCCTGCGCATCAAAATGGGAGCGGGTGGTATTTGGCGAACCAACGCCGTGCACAATGGCTAATTGCTTTTGATGAAAAAGAGGCGCCAAAGGGGCCATGGCGGGGTGCAGACCAAAACGTCCGTCTAAATCAATGAGTGGCTTGTTTGCCGTAGAAGCCGCCGACATAAACAAATTGGGACGGGCTTTTTGCAGGTGCACATCGTTAAACGGAACAACGGCGCTTAAGCCATCCATTGCTCCACGCTGAAAAATACAAATCAACACCCGGGATTTTTTATACGGTCTCCAGATCTTTTCGCTTTGTGCAGCCTTTGCTATAAAAGAAGGAACGCCGCCGAAGCCGGCTGATATTAAAGCAAGCGCACCACCTTTTAAAAATACTCGTCTTGAAGCCATGGCAAATAGTTTTAACTCAAATCTTATTTAATACTCCTCCCCATTCACAAAAACAACATGGGTGCTATAAACCGTTTAATGGCGAACTGAAGCTACCGTCGTTGAAATTCGGGCGAGCCAAGAAGTACGCCGACAACTTGCGCCAGTAAAGCTTTTTCGTCGCCCTTTTGTTCGTGATTTTGCGCTTTGCGCACCCCCTTTTCGGTATCTTTTTTAGCCCCTTGTTCTTCTTCAATCATTTGTTGTCCCTCAGCTTTAGCTTTCTTTGCTGTTGCTGTTTGGTCAGCAGCGCTCATTACTTTGTCTTCCAGTTCGGGGTCGGAAAGCAGCGGCATTACTCTCTTTATCGTTTCTTCCACATCGCGTTCGGGCAATAAAACAGCACCGTAAACCTGTAAAGCAGCTCTCGCGCTTTCGGGTTCGTGGTTATTATTTAGGGCTAATAACTGTACGTTTACACCTCTGATATTATTGGCGGCCAATTCCAATCCAAAATTCATTCTGTTTAACAGGGAGCCTGCATTAATCCAATATTCGCCCTTATCGGGGAAGCCGGTCGGCGCCTGATAATTATATATTTTTTGTCCCATTTTCGTTATCCATTGGTACAAAGAATAAGGCGCTTTTATTTGAGCGCCTGTGGCGCGAACAGAGGAAATTACTACTTCGAAAGGTGATTTTGTTTTTTGACGAAGGGCTTCTTTACTCCAAAATTCAGGCGCTGAAACCATTGTTAGTAAAACTTGCTTTATATCACCCTTCGTTCTTAAAAAAGTATCAGTCATTTTCTGAACCAAACTTTGCGGAGGATTATCGCTTACAAAACGAATGGCCAATTTTTTGGAAATGAAATAAGCAGTGGCTTTATGTGCAGCCAGTAATTGAATCAGTTGAACGCCTTCATCGTAACCATTTTCAGATTGAAAGGTTTTTCCCAAAACTTTTTTCTCCCCTTTTTCGTGCTTGTTTGCCGAAAAAACAAAATTCTCTTCTACTACAAAACCAGCCCTTCTCATCCTGTTTAAATCGGGTTTATTGGGTTTTAAATTATATCCTAGTTTTGGATGTACGCCCCATCCCGTAAGCACCCGGGCAGCCTCTGTTACATCGGTTTGTGTGAAACCACCATCTACACCAAGGGTGTGCAACTCCATTATTTCGCGGGCATAATTTTCGTTTAAAGTGCCGCTGCTACCCTTTTCGGCTCCTTTTTGCGGTACGCCGCTTTTGTTATTATCTAAATACACAAGCATAGCCGGCGATTTAGCCGTGGCTAACAACAAGGTTTCAAACGATCCTAAAATGTGGGGGCGAATAACGTCCCTTTCATAAGAAGTAACAAAAGGCTGCACACCACCTTTTGAAAACGTTACATTGAAATGATTAAACCAAAAGTCAGTCATTACTTCGGCAAGCTGATTGTTTGCATAGGCAGCCCGAAGTATTTTTTGGGCCACTAATTCACGCAACAGTTCGGCTTGCGGTTGTAAATTATGTTGACGCATGTACTGCTTTACTGCCTCTTTTTGATCTTTTTTATCGTTGCTACTATCCGCCATTCTTTTCCCGTCGTTGCTAAGTGCTTTACGTAACACCTGCCCAGGCCTTGGGTAAGCCGCTGCAATTTCGGCGTTGCTCATTTTTAAAGATGGATAAGCGGATAACTTCTCTTCAATATCCCGATCGTCTAAAGCATTATTTAATTGCTGATGAAACCATTGTTCAATACCCATTTTTGCCACTACATCAACCTGGCCAGGCGTGGAACCAAAAGTAAAACGGCTTAAAAGATGAGCAGCGGCCTGAGCTTTAGTTAAACCTGCGGAGGAATAGGGAAATTGAACCGAAGCGTTTTGAGCGATGGAAAAAAAATAAAAGTGCAGCCCTAAAAAAAGCATTCCGAAAAAAATGAACCGGTTCTTCATCGTAATAATTTTATGGAGTGTAACAACTTATAAAGAAAGCTGCAACACTGAAAGACTTCAATTTGTTGTCGGCGTTTAACCGGTAAGAAATAAGGATCTTTTCACACAGCCCTTAAAAAGAAAGGCTTTGTAATTTGAGAAAGTTTGTCTTAACACTTGTAGGAGCCTATCAGGCTACAAGCCACCCTTTTTTGCACCATTTTTAAGTAAAGAGGCAACACTATCGCCTTCTTTTTAAGATACCTTTGCCGTTTATTTTTAAACTTAATTCAGCTTAAAATGGAACATCAACAACCATCTCACCATCATTCCGGACATAAACATCACGCGCTTATTCAAACCCTTTTAGAATGTGCCACTGCATGCGAAGAATGCGCAGCGGCCTGCCTTGACGAAGACAACGTAAAGAACATGGCGCATTGCATTGAGCTTGATCGCGACTGCGCCGACATTTGTTTTACCGGTGCTAAATTATTATTACGCGACAGCAACATTGCACACCAGTTTTTAGCCGTGTGCCAGGAAGCCTGCCGCCAGTGCGCCGAAGTATGCAGCCTTCATGGCCACGAACATTGCCAGCGCTGCGCAGAAGCATGCAGAAGATGTGAGCAAGCCTGCAGTCAGCATATTAAAGCCTCTGATGCAAACAACGCAAATCGTCAATAAAAATTAGCAGAAAACAAGGAATGGAGCTGTTCGAAATACGTCCTTCTTCCTTCGGCTTTGTTGGCTTTAGCCCGCACTTTTAGGTTGGCTAAAACAAGTTAATTATACATGTACACCATTATAACAGGCAGTATTTTGCTAAGCCTTTTACACGCGGTTATACCCAATCATTGGTTGCCTATAATTGCCATCGGACGTAAAGAAGCGTGGACGATTACCGAAGTAACAAAAGTTACCTTTATTGCAGCCGTTGCACATGCAGTAAGCACCATTTTAATAGGCCTTATTTTAGGTTATTTAGGTGCTGGTTTAGCAGATAATGTAGCCGAGTTTACACACATTATTGCACCGCTTATTTTGATTGTTTTAGGCTTATTGTTTATTTACCGTCATCATCGCCACAAACATTTTCATATAGATGATAATATAAAAAAGAAAACATCTAAAAAAAGAATGATTGCCGCGCTGGTGTTGGCCATGTTTTTATCGCCCTGCATGGAAATTGAAGCTTATTTTTTACTTGCCGGCACGCAGGAAAAGTGGCTGGTATGGCTAATTGCAGCCGTGTATTTTGTTATTACCACCACCGGAATGCTGTTGCTTGTACGGTTTGCATATAAAGGTTTGCTGAAATTAAACTGGCACACGCTGGAGCACAATGCCGGCATTATTACCGGTGTAACACTGGTTGCTACCGGCATTCTTACTTTCTTTTTAGATTGACGCTTGTATCAACCATATTAAATTAAATTAAGAAAACATCTTACCAATTGAATACGCTTACAAACACCAACGTTGCAACGGGCGACACACACAGCCACAATGGAGAACAGGACCACGAACATAAAAGCGAAAGCGCAGGTTGGAAGAGCCATTGGGATTTGCTTTTGGCACTTGCCATTCTCATTCTTTTACTGGTGTTGGAATACGGTTTTAAAATTACGTTTTCAACGCCGGTTTCTTTAGCCATAAACCTTGTCGCTTATATTTTAGCAGGACGAAAAATTTTGAATCTGGCTTTTAGAAAATCCATCCGCGGCGACATTTTTAACGAGTTTGTACTCATGAGCGTGGCCACTATAGGCGCATTTTTGATTGGCGAGTTTGAAGAAGGTGTGGCCGTCATGGTGTTTTATCAAATTGGCGAATGGTTTCAGGATGCGGCTGTAAGCAAAGCAAAAACAAACATCAAAGCGTTGTTAGATATACGGCCGAACGAGGTAACTGTATTGCGCAACGGCGAAGCACTTGTGGTCAATCCATCTACACTTGAAATGGGTGAAAGGATACAAGTAAAACCAGGTGAAAAGGTGGCGTTAGATGGCGAACTTCTTTCAGATAATGCATCGTTTAACACAGCGGCGCTTACCGGCGAAAGCAAACCCGATACAAAACAAAAAGGAGAACAAGTTTTAGCCGGAATGATTAACCTGAATACGGTTGCCGAAGTGCGGGTTACAGCGCTTTTTAGAGACAGTAAATTGAGCCGCATTTTAGAAATGGTGCAGGATGCAACAGCCCGCAAATCGCAAACACAATTATTTATATCGAGGTTTGCAAAAGTATATACGCCCATTGTATTTTTCCTGGCACTTGCCGTATGTTTAGTGCCGTATTTTTTTGTTGCTGACTATGAATTTTATACCTGGTTTTACCGTTCGCTAGTATTTCTTGTTATTAGTTGCCCGTGTGCATTAGTAGTGTCTATACCATTAGGATATTTTGGCGGAATTGGGCTTGCCTCACGCAACGGAATCTTATTTAAAGGTGGCAACTTTTTAGATGTGCTAACCAAAATAAACACCGTGGTAATGGATAAAACCGGCACGCTAACAAAAGGTGTTTTTAAGGTGCAACAAGTTGTTCCATATAAAATAGAAAAAGACGAATTAATAAAGATAACGGCTCTGTTAGAACAAAACTCCACGCACCCTGTAGCAAAAGCAATTACCGAATACGCCGGTGAAAAATTTAAAAACAACAACGCAAGTAGTGTAGAAGAAATAGCGGGTCACGGCTTAAAAGGAGTGATAGATGGAAAAGAAGTGCTGGCTGGAAACGCAAAACTATTACGGAAATTTGGCGTTGAATATCCTGCAGATGTAGATGCCGTTGCAGATACCATTGTAGTGGTAGCCATTAACAAAGCTTATGCAGGTTACATTACTATTGCCGATGAAATAAAAGAGGATGCACTACAGACCATTAGCGCCTTGCACCAATTGAATATAAAAACTGTAATGCTTTCGGGCGATAAACAAGCGGTGGTAAATGAAGTAGCAAAAAAACTGGGTATTGATGAAGCTTATGGCAATTTGCTACCGGAAGACAAAGTAAAAAAAGTAGAGCAACTAAAAGCCAGCGGAAGAAAGCTTGCCTTTGCAGGCGATGGGGTAAATGATGCGCCCGTAGTGGCTTTGGCCGACGTAGGAATTGCAATGGGCGGTTTGGGCAGCGACGCCACTATTGAAACAGCCGATGTTGTTATTCAAAACGATCAGCCATCGAAAATTGTAGCGGCAATAAAAACAGGCAAAATCACCCGCAGAATTGTGTGGCAAAACATTACGCTGGCCATGGTAGTAAAGATAATTGTATTGGTGTTAGGTGCCGGCGGCATTGCCACATTATGGGAAGCTGTAATCGCTGATGTCGGCGTTGCGCTGTTGGCCATTTTAAACGCGGTTCGCATTCAAAGAATAGAGCTGTAAGTAACCCTATAAGGATTCATTGATAATGCATTAAACCCTTCAAAAAGGGTGTTTGTAGTCTACAAAAGCTTACATCTAAATTGTCTGAAAAGTGGTGATTATACTTTGCAGACTTCAGGGGGAGAACTTTCCAAAAAACTTTTTTTTTTGAAAGAATATGCTTCGCGAAAACGTCAGCATTTCATCATCAATCTACTGCTTTCACTAAAGTTATTATAAAGCATTACTGAGGGATAATAAAAACTTCGGAACCTTATAATTTCAAAATTAAAATTACAAAGCACCGAAGTGTTGCATACCCTTTTTCAATCCTTTTTACTGCGCTAAGGGTTCAGGCTTTCTGATGGCTTTCATCAGGTTGCCATTTGAGGTGCCCTCCACTTTTACCTGCGCAATGGCTCCTAATACGTAAGCTTCTACCAGGTTATGGTTAACATACACATAAGTACCGGGCTCACGAAATTTGTACAGCGCTGCTGCTGCCGAGCCGCCGGCAATGCTCCAGGTTTCATAATCGGTGTAGGGTTTATTAGCAAATTTTCCGCCTGGCCAAAATAAGTCTGCATGCCCGCCAATCAGGTGTATTCTGGTATCCCGGTTAGCGTTAGATGTAATGAACAACACCTTTTCACCCACTTTTGCAGTCATTCCGTTTTTGCCTAATAAAGCTCCCTGCTTTCCGTTAAACACAAGGTGCGTTGGTGTTAACGTTTTTAGGGTTTCTCCCATAGCAGCTAAGCTTTCCTGCGGCGTAGCAAAATTTGTGTACTTACCATTGGCGCCTTTGGGCAGGTAAAAATCCTGCTCTCCAACATAATACGCTTTGTCGTAAGTAACCAGTTCTCCATGCTCGTCTTTCAGCCCTTCGCGCGGTAATACCATAATAACACCGTTCATGCCCGACACAATATGCAGGGGTGTCATCATTCCTCCGGGCGCGCAATGGTAAACAAACACACCGGGCTTAGTTGCCCTAAACCTAAAGGTTGCCCGCTGACCCGGATTTACCAGCGAAAGTTCGCCGCCTCCCATTTCGCCTGTTGCAGCATGTAAATCTATATTGTGCTGCATGGTGTTTGTAGCAGGGTTTTCTAAAGTAAGTTCCACAAAATCGTTTTGGTGAACCACTATCATTGGTGCAGGTACGGTTCCGTTAAAAGTCATTGCCCAAACAGAATCGCCGGGCGCCACCTCTATTTTTTTCTCAAGCGCCGAAAGAGTTACTTCTATAAGCCTGGGGCCACCCTTTGCCACCTGATCGTGTACCGGCAGTAAAGGCGGAGCTACCATTGTTTGCTTTACACGCTCCAGATCATCGCCATTGCCTTCGTATGTTTCGTTAATTACGGCTGTTGAATTGCTGTTGTTGCACGATGCTACCGTAGCAAAAACCAATAGCGCCAAAAGGCCATTTGCCGTTTTTGAAAGGGTCGCCGAAAAGCTAAATCTTCTTTTAATCATACCTAAAATTTTGATGTGCAAAAGTACCTTAAAGGGCCGACACGGAACCAGACACGAAACAGTAAGGAATATGATTAATATCACTTCTACTTCTATTTAACAATGCATTTAGACGTTGCAGATTTAAAATGACGATGCGGACCTGACGCCTTTGCTGGCGCTCCTTTTGCAGCAATGCATAAAAATAAAATGAAACATGGATAAAAGAGAAACTTTTAAAGATCTGCAGCAGCTGCGCCAGCTGTTAGAAGATATTTACCGCCAACAAAAAAACGCTTCTTTTTTAATAGACCGGCAAGGATTAACCAGGATGGAGGGAATGGTATTGGCCATAGAAAAACAGGAGACCATTTATGATACTTCTGTGCTTTTAAACAACAATGAAAGAATTCTATTATCTGAAATAGTAGCAGTAAACGGAATATTCCAATCCGACTATTCGGAGTGTTAATCAACGATACCCTTTTCGGCACGTTTTCCCTCCCTCATAAACTTATATTTAGAAAAACAAATTACCAACAAGCTTTTTGCTATCTACCTTGAACATGTTTTTTTAAAAAGTTTTGCAATACTACGGCATCGTTATGCACCGTATCTTTTGCGCCATAAACAAGCGTTACAGTACCCTTTTTTAAAGGTTCGTTCAATTGAGAAAGTTGTTCTGCGCTTTCGCTTAATTCCTGTTCATAACGCTTTTGAAATTCGGGCCATTTTTCCGGCTCGTGTTTGAACCATTTTCGTAAATCAGTACTGGGTGCTGCTTCTTTTAGCCATAAGTCTATCTGCGCTGCCTCTTTTGAAAGCCCCCGCGGCCACAAGCGGTCCACCAGTATTCGCGTGCCGTCTTCTTTGCTGGCCGGTTCGTACACACGTTTAATATGTACTTTCATAAATATTATTGGTGCTGAATATAATATAAATTCTTTTTACTAAGGTTATTTTAGCACGGCATACTTAGTTATCAGCGTGCCCAGGTCATTCACTTTCTCGCAACTAATCAGCCGCAAATCAACATGCAGTTTTTCTTCTATAACAAAACTACCTCCGGTGCCAAAAATCTTTGGCTCAATGGTAAGCCACACTTCATCTATTAAGTGTTGTTTTAAAAATGATGTGGCTACATGCGCACCGCCGATAACTACCATTGTGCTAATGCCCTTTTTACTAAATTTTTTTACCAGTTCCAGCGGCGATGAATTGGTAAAATGAAGTTGATCTGGTACTTCATTGTCGTTGTATTTTTCCGGCTGACGGGTTAATACAAGCAACAGCCTCTTGCACGATGGTTCAAAATGTTCTGCGGCAAAGGTGTTGCTTCCCATAACAATCAATTGTGCATCGTCCCAAATATGTTTGTAGTGCTGCTGATCTTTGTAAGACGACCAATCGCGGACATGAGGATTGCCCCACCGTGTAATTTTTCCATCTAAAGAAGCAACAAATATTAAAATTGTTTTCATTAAAAAGGTTCTATTGTTTGCCCCCTTTTATCCATCTTTTTTATCACCGTCTAACTCATCTAAAGCAATGTTGGAATGAGCTATTGCTGCGCCGGCGCGCATTTCCGCTGCAATCCAGACTGCTTCCATAATCTCGTTTGGCGTGGCTCCTTTTCGTACTGCTTGCGCTGTGTGGCTTCTAATGCAATAAGGGCATTGCGTTACATGCGCTACAGCCACGGCTATCAACTGCTTTGTTTTTTCTGGCAGGGCGCCTTCGGCAAAAACGGTTTTACTAAACGTGCGAAAAGCCTCTGCGGCAGCGGGTGCAAGCGCACCACGCTTTTGAGAAAGTTCGGGCGTTGCTTTGGGGTAAAGTTCACCTTGTTCCATATTATTACATTTTATTATTGAAGATGTTCGCTTTGTTTATTTAATTGCAAAAGGTTTTTGCGTTTGATTTTTTTAATTAACCCATACCCTTTTTCGAACCTTTTCGGAGGGTTTTATTGCACTTATTTTTCAAATACAACGGCTTTCGGCGATGCGCCCATTTTGGTTAAGCAGTCAGTTAGTGCTTCTACCATTTTTGGTGGGCCGCACAGGTAAAAATGTTTTTCAAAGTCGGATATATATTTCTTTAAAAATTGTTCGTTTATCATGCCCTTATGATGTTGAGTGCCCGGCTGATCGGTAATTGTATAAACGGCATTAGGTCCCAGTAAAGAAGTTAACTCGTCTTCCAAAATAATATCGCTATCAGTTTTATTAGAAAAAAGCAATTTGTTGCCATCTAGTTTATCTTCTTTATTTAACTGTCGCAAAATGGCAATAAAAGGGGTGATACCCGCACCGCCGGCAATAAAATATCCAGGGCCTTTATATTCAATGACGCCCCACGCATCGTCAATAATCAGCTCGTCTCCAGGTGTTAGGGTATCAAATTCGCCAGTTACACCATTATGCTCCGCGTATATTTTAATTACAAACTCAAGGTTTGGCGCATCGCTGAAAGTGGTAAATGTAAATGGGCGTTTTTCATTTTGCCAACCCACTTTGTTTATTGCCACATCGGTAGCCTGCCCAGCTACAAACTGGTAACTATCGGGCTTTTCACATTCAAATCTCTTTACATCATGCGTCAGGTTTTCAATTTTTTTTATTTTAATTATGTGTTCCATAGTTGTGGTTTTTATATTGTAGAAAATGAAAAGAAGGTTCTATTTTAAAAAAGATAAAAACTCCGCCCTGAACGATTCTTTTTCAAACTTTCCCGAGTAATGACTGGTAACAGTGGTGCTGTTTACATCGGAAACACCTCTTGAAGCTACGCATAAATGCGCTGCATCTATTACCACAGCAATATCCTCTGTGTTTAACGCTTCTTTTAACGCTTCTGCTACTTGTTCTGTTAACCGCTCCTGCACCTGCGGACGTTTGCTGTAATACTGCACAAGCCGGTTTATTTTAGATAGTCCAATTACTTTTCCGCTGGAAAAATAAGCTACGTGCGCTTTACCAATAATGGGTACAAAATGATGTTCGCAGGTAGAGTAAACGGTGATGTTTTTTTCCACCAGCATTTGGTTGTATTGGTATTTGTTATCGAAAAGGGTAATAGAAGGTTTGTTTTCTTCCAACAGTCCGCTAAAAATTTCCTGAACATACATTTTTGCTACGCGATCGGGAGTTCCTTTCAAACTATTGTCTTGCAGGTTAAGCCCAAGCAATAGCATTATTTCTTTAAAATGATGACTTATCTTTTCTTTCTTTTCTTCGTTTGAAAGTGGTGCCAAATAACAAGCGTGTTCGTTTGGCACTTGTCCGTTCATAGAATGTAGTACTTCTTCTTCATTATTCAGCTGCACTGCTGCACCTCTGTTTTGCATAATATTCATTTCCTTAATAACTTTTACTTTTAAATAACGATGGCCCTGTTTTTATTAGAGTGTGCACCACTTTAAAAGGTTACAAAAAGAGGTATTGTAAAAGCGCAAGCTTTATGAAACAGCATGAAAAGAGAAGGAATAAAGTGCGTTGAGGTAAAGACTTTTCGGTGTTAGATTACACCTCTTTTACCTTTGTTTCCGCTGCTATTTTTTCAAATACTTTCTTCACCATTCCATCGCAGTAAATAAGATTGAAAGAATAAAGTTCGGCGGCGGAATACGATAGAAGCAATTGCTTTTTAAGAAGATCTTTGGCGCGGTTAAGACGCACTTTTACATTAATGGGCGTAATGTTTAAAAGGTCGGCGGTTTCTGCCACCGAAAACCCTTCCTGCTCACGCAATACAAATACGGTGCGGTAATTTACAGGAATGCTTTCTATGGTTTTTTGCAAAATGGCAGAAAGTTCATGCTTCAGCAAAAGCTTCTCCGTACTATTATCAGTTTCTTTACGGTACATGGGACCATTTTTTAAACCGTTTTGCGGCTCGGTTGGTATTTCGTTTTTAAAACTGCTTTTTTTTGTGCGGTGGTAGCAGTTATGAATCATTATACGGCATATCCATGTTTTGTAAGATGATTCTCCTTTGAATTTTGAAAGAGCAAGATAAGCGGCCACATGAGTATCCTGCATCAGGTCTTCCGCATCCTGGTGATTAAAACCATAGCTACGCGCCACTTTATACAGCAAACTGTTGTAACGCCTGATGAGGGTTTCAAATAAAGCAATGTTACCGCCTACTACTTTTTTAATAACCGTTTCATCCAAATCAACGCCACTTTCTTTTGCTTCCATTATCTTTAAATATAAGCTATTTAACCAGCCTATGAAAATAGAGTGAGCAAACCTTTTAAAGGTTACAAAAAAATCTATTTTGTACCCCTTTTTTGATGGTTTTAATCCTTATTGAAAAATGTTGTTTTCGGCGCAACTTCCTCTTTTGCTGGTTACACCTGAACTTTCAACCGGGCATCACGGTTTGTAATATCAAACACTTCGCCGTTAGGCACTATTGTTATTTGTCCAAATTCTTCAAGCAACATTCTATAAGCTGCGGCAACAGGGCGCGGCTGCCGGGCTAAATCATAAAGTCCGCAGGCGTTAACGTTTCCCTTCTTTTCGCCTAATCCTATGTCCCAGTCTATTTGATCGGTGAGGCTATACCAGGTAAATCCTAACACGGGCACACCATCAGCCCGCATGCGCAGAATGTTTATCCATTGCTTCCAAAGCCAGCCTGGGGCTTGTTCGGGATCAAACGTATTGGTTTCGGTATGCATTACGGGCTTTCTGTAACGCTTGTAATATTCATGCGTTATCTGGTACCAGCCCATAACGTCTTCAGCAACTGCAATGCTGCCATCGGGCTTTAAAATTCGTTCGTTACGGCCATAATAATCGTTACCCATAATTTGGTAGCCAGGCGGCTCGCCTGCCATAAACCAGTCATATTCTTCCCGGGTCAATCCATTATCCATCAGGTACAGACAAATATCCGCATCGGGCGGAAAAGCATACAGCAGGTCGAGCGATATAAGCCGTTGCTTATTACCCAGGCGCACCTCCTGCGATTGTTCGGATGTTGCCTGGTGTAAAAACTCGGCCGATTCGCTTTGGATGATAATCGCATCTGGCCGGCACTCCGAAATAGCATGGTTGGCTAAAATACTTGCGGCAACGGCGTGCTTTAATGCGGTAACAAACCCTTTATCCGATGATAACTGCTCGTTCCATACTCCATCTTTTGCGCTCATTTTAGCGGTTACATAAATTTCGTTTACCGGCGTATAAAAGCGTACCCATGGATACCTGGAAGCCACAGCCCGTGCATACCGTGCAAAGTGAATGGGAAGTTCGGGATTTTGAAAATTTTGAAGCCAGTCAGGCACTCCAAAATGCATCAGGTCCAGAATGGGCGTTATTTGCAGGCGCTTAATCTCGTTCATTACTTCGTCGGCAAACGTCCAGTCCCACTTATCGGGTGCAAGATGTATTTTGTAATAAGGCAAGCCATAGCGCAAATATTTCAATCCTAAATCGCGCACTAATTCCAAATCTTTTTTCCAGTGAACATAATGCCCGCATTCTTCCATCTGGTCTCGCCTTGTTTGCCCCCCTTCAATTGTGGGATAAGAGCATTCAACACCGGTGGCAAACATAAAATTCCCGGCATTTCCATTTGGCAAACCTTTACCCGATTGACCAAGAGCACCGCCATATTGATCTCCCGCGTAGCCTCCTGCTCCAAACTCCTTTTTTATAATATCTAAAAAGCCTTTTTTCATATCTCTATATTTACTTGGGATCAAAGTTCGTTTGCGCTACAGTTCGTTTCTTAAACTAATGGTTATACTATTACGTTTTTACTTTGTTTATGCTCCGAACACTTAGGTGCCGACTTTGTTCTTTTTCTTCAAAAAACAATCAGCAATGCGTAACGATAACGCCATAATGGTAAGTGCCGGGTTAACGCTTAAAGTACTTGGGAAGATGGAGTTATCGGCAATAAAAAGATTGGGTATGTCAAAACTTCTTCCTTCGCTGTCAACAACTGCGTTGTGTTTATCTGGCCCCATCCGGCAAGTTCCTATTGTATGTGGATTTCTTTTGTAGGACCAGATGTCGGTGGCGCCTGCTGCTGTCCAAATTTCATGCATAATTTTTTCTCCGTGCGCAGTCATTCTTACTTCGTTTGGCCCATTTGAAAATTGGATACGTGGTTTAGGCAGCCCACGCCGGTCGTATTCATTGGAAAGCTCAAGAAAATTGCGCTCATCCGGCAGGCATTCGCCCAATATATTTATACCTGCAGCGTGATTATAGCCGCGCATAAACTCCATGAGGTCTGGACCCCAAAGCTTACGTGCGCGAGCTACCTGAGATGCATAAGTAACCGGCATAATGCCAATTGACTGAAGTAAATATCCTCCTGCAAAATCGGCCCCTTTTGGCCTGTGTGTATCTTCTGAAATCAAACCTCCCGGAATTCCTTTGTAAGGACGTACATCGTCTTCAAACTGACCCCAGATTTGAAGTCCGGTGTGTGCCATGAAGTTTTTACCTACTTGCCCGCTTGAGTTTGCAAGATTGTTTATAAGCAGCAGCCGCGGCGTTTCGATGGCGCCTGCACATAAAAAAACGTTCTTACATTTTTGCCTGTATTCCACTCCCTGGTGAGTATAAACAACACTTGAAATAGCACCGGTGCTTGTTGTATCAAAAGTGGTAACAAAGCTTTTTGAACGAACTTCGGCACCGTACTTAATGGCCAGCGGAATATAAGTAACATCCATGCTTGCTTTGGCGCCGGTACTGCAACCGGCCTGGCAATAGCCGCGGTTGGAACACGCAGACCGCCACCCAATTTCTTTTTGATAATACGCCTTCGAAGCGGCGGCGTTCGGAGCCGGAGAGGTGCGGATGCCGAGGCTGTCGCAACCGCGTTTCATTAGCTGTGCAGCACCGTTAAGCGGAAGCGGCGGCAACGGATAAGGAGCATTGCGCAAAGAACCCCATGGATACGGCGACGGCCCGGAAATGCCAAGGAAGGTTTCCAACTCATCGAAGTAGGGACTTAAGTCGTTATACGTTAAAGGCCAATTTACACCTACGCCAAATTCGGAATAAAGCTGAAAATCATCTTGCTGAGGACGCGGAACAAAAGCAGTGTAATGCAGCGTTGAACCGCCCACGCCAATGCCAGAATTATTTTTACCAAAATGAATTGGATCTTTTCCGGCGGCCAGTCGTTCGTCCATCCAAAACAGCTTTGACTGCTCTTGCTCGTCGGTGGCAAAATCGCGCGCCGGTGCCCAGTGTTCGCCCGCTTCCAGCGCTACTACTTTTAGACCTGCTTTGGCTAACCTTGCCAAAAGGGGAGCGCCTCCGGCGCCGGTTCCAATAACCACTGCATCTACTGTCTCTTCTGGTGAAAACAATTGCATAGGTACGAGTTGTCCATACAGGTTTGGCGCACGACCGATGGTATTATTTGTTGTTGGCTTAGTTGTCATCTACCCCTTTATTTAACCTTTTAGGTTCCTGAATTTGAAGTTCGTTTAATCCTATTTTTTGCCATCCTTTTTTGTCTGCCATAGATGCATCACCTATTTCTTCTTTGCCAAAAGGGTGGCTGTAATAAATTTCTACCAATGCAGCCAGCAACTCTTCAAAAAAAACGGGTGCAGGAATAATTAGCCAGGTAGCGCCCGGCGCTGTTCCATTTTGTATTTGCTGCAGCACTTCATCCTGGTTTTCGGTGGCAAGCAAATGAAATGGCAACCCAAAGTGCAACGTTGAAGTTTCATCTATTGCAGCCACCCCTTTTTTATAAGTTTCTTCATCGGGCGGCAGCACATCGTACCGCCAGCCATTTCCTTTTCCTTCGGCGGCGAAGCGGTCGAGTGTGCCGGCTAAATCAACCCGTTCCTGCGTTGCTGGCTGTGGGATTAACCGGGCGCAAACAGCTTTTAACGTAACAAATAATTGCGCGTTGAAGAATTGCGGTATTACCACTTCATTTTGTTGCAGGCGATCTACTAAAACCTGCCGTGTGGCCTCAGTTACCAAATCAGATTGAAGTAAGGCCCGCACTGTTCCTGTTGGATAATGATCGTGCATGTTAATCACTTGAAAGTTTTCCTCCGGTTACATCAATACAACTCCCGGTAATAAAACTTCCATCATCGGAAGCAAGCAACACGTAAGCCGGTGCAAGTTCTTCGGGTTGCCCGGGCCGTTGCAGCGCCACTTCGTGACCAAAATTTTCCACTTCTTCAATAGGCATTGTACCCGGGATGTTTGGTGTCCATACTGGTCCGGGAATGATACAGTTTACCCGGATGTCTTTTACGCCAAGATGAAGTGCCAGTGACTTTGTAAAAGAATGTATTGCCCCTTTTGAAGAGGAATAATCAATTAAGATGGGAATGCCTGTTTTACCTACTATGCTGCCTGTGTTAATAATTGAATCTCCACTTTTTAAATGGGGCAATGCAGCCTGCGCCATGAAAATGTATCCGAAAATATTGGTTTCAAAGGTGCGGCGAAGTTGTTCTTCGGTAATATCTAAAAAACTTTTTTGCGCCATTTGAAAGGCTGCGTTATTTACCAAAATGTTGAGCCCTCCAAATTCATCTACCGTTTTTTTTACGGCAGCCCCGCAATCTTTTGAATTACGAACATCTGTTTTAATAAGTAAACACCGGGCGCCGTGTTTTTCACACGCTCGTTTAGTTTCCTCAGCATCTCCATCGTTTACATTATAAACAACGGCAACGTTGGCACCTTCCATTGAATATGCAATAGCTACCGCCCTGCCAATTCCCGAATCGGCACCGGTAATGAGCGCTATTTTACCAGACAGCTTACCAGCAGGCTTGTACTTTGATAAATCTGTTTCGGGCAATGGATCCATTTCGGATTGTTTTGCCGGGTAAGGTTGTTTTTGACCTTTAAATTCTGTAGATTTTGGATAATTTTTCATGATGTAAAAAGCGTTTGATAAATAATAAATGTAACCATCGCAGTTTGGTTATTCTTTCTCTATAATAGGGTAGTCTGGAATCTCCTGGTAGCCCTTTGTTAATGCAAGATCAGATCTGTTAGAACTAGAAAAATTAGTTTTCTTCCAGATCAAAAAAACTTCGGTAGCTGCCAGCGTTGCCAATGTAGGTGCAACAAAATAAATCCACAGGTAGTACCATTTACCGGCAGCGAGTGCGGCGGCTGTGGACCGGGCAGGATTAAGACTCATGCCAGAAAATGGAAGTTCTATAATTAAGTACAATGCAATTAATACGCCTGATATATGTGCTACAAACTTTTCGAACCTTATAGTGCTAATGGCCAGTAAAACCACCAGCATAAAAATAAAAGAGATAATAAACTCTGCCACAAAAGCATCTGAAGAACCGTGCGGCGGCTTTGGTTCGGTATTTCCATAATTAATTGCAGGATGCCCAAACCATTCACCAAAGGCAAGCTTCAAAAGCAAAGCGGCCCCGATTGCTCCAAAAAATTGAGCAGCGGTATAAAGCCACGCATCTGTAAAACTAATTTTGCGCAGGCGGTAAAAAGCCCACGTTACCGAAGGATTTATGTGGGCTCCAGACTTTTTTCCCCACAGTAAAACAATTCCGCTGACATAAGCTCCCATCACTAGACCTAACGGCAGCCGTCGCAGCAATTCGTTTTGTCCCCACTCAGATTTCATAACCGGCAATTCGGGATGATCTAACAATATGGTTAAAAGACCTGCACCAATGACAAAGCCTCCAAGTCCTGCAGCTTCCATGAGCAGCTCTGACCAGATGCATTTTATCCTTTTAATCATATGTAATGGCGGCAGAAAAGTTTCTACACTTGTTGCTGTATACAACTTGTAAGAACAAATTACGATTTCCGTTGTTCAAATAACATTTTGGTATTTGCCAAAACAGGCGCCTTTTACTTAGAGTACCAAGGGCAATAAAAGGTTACAATATTGAAGATTACTTTTTTTGACCTAACGAACCAGGGAGTGAACGTGGCTGTTTTATTTTCGTTTTTTGCAAGCCGTGCCGTTTTTTAGGAGTGCACGATATTATCAAATGAATTTTAATCCTGGTAGCCTCGACAGGACTCGAACCTGTATCTAAAGTTTAGGAAACTTCTATTCTATCCCTTGAACTACGAGGCCAGAGGCGCAAAGTAACAATTAAAAACCTTTACGCCCGCCGGCAATACAAAACATTGGAGCCTTTTTTTGATATTTTAAATGCAACCGATGTTTATATCTGTTTTAAGACGGATACTACGCAATTGAGATGTACGCCCATGTTTTGCGCTTAACCAAACAGCCCTTTTACCTAACAAGTACAAAATCCTATCTTTGCACACTTTTAAAAACCTTAAAAAAAGGGTATGCACGCTTACTGTTTTTGTAAGTGCCTGTTTGCTCCCAAAATATAACGCAGCAATGAAATTTTTTAACTGGCTTATTAAATACCGGTTGTTCCTGGGCATTTTATTTATTGTTTTAGGCGGCATCACCAATTATTATTCCGGGTTTTGGCCGGCGTTTACCTTGTACTTAATTGCGCTGGTGCTTATTGCAGGGCATTTTTTCTTTGGTCCGTTGCGACTTATACAAGAGCACATGGAAAGTGGCGATATGGAAGCCGCTCAAAAAGTATTGAACTCTATCAAATACCCAAACCTTTTATACAAGCCCATTCGATCTGTGTATTACACCCTAAAAGGCAACATTGCCATGATGAACCAGGACTTTGATACAGCCGAAATAAACATGAAAAAAGGGCTCGATTTGGGTATGCCCATGAAAGAAGCTGAAGGGGCCAGCCTGCTGCAAATGGGTATGCTTTCCATGCAAAAAAACGATTTGAAAAAAGCCGAAGGCTACCTTAGATCAGCGTTGCAAAAAGGACTGCCCGACAAAGAAAACAAAGCCGCTGCGTACCTGCAAATGTGCAGCCTTATGATGAATAAGCGGGAGTTTCGCGCCGCCAAAGATTTCTTTAGAAAAGCAAAAGCGCTAAAGCCAACTACTCCGCAAATTGTTGATCAAATCAAGCAAATAGAAAAGTACATTTCCCGCATGCCGGGTTAAAAAAAGTTTAAGAGCTTAATCTTTATATAACAAACTACACTACTACTATTTGGCTTTACTTGCCACGCTCGCTTGTACGGCTGGTAATTCTATTCAGCACCTGTACAGTTTTTCCCTCTTCTAATTTTACTTCTTTATTACCTGCCGTTATAAGCTTTAGAAATGCTTTTGTCCGCTACAACTAAAAAAATAGTTGTACAACTAAACTATTAGTTATAGCTTAGTGGAACAATAGCAGCCATGAAAACATTGACAAAAGCCGAAGAACAGGTAATGCAGGCAGTTTGGAAAGTAAAAGAAGGTTTTATCCGCGATATTATGGATGCCCTTCCCTCTCCTAAACCGCACCAAAATACCATAGCCACCATTTTAAAAATATTACAGGAAAAAGGGTTTGTTGCCATTACCATTATCGGTCGTCAGCACCAATATTATGGCCTGGTAACAAAACAAGCCTATTCAAAAGGCAGCCTTAAAATCCTTGTAAAAGGGTATTTCGGCGGCTCTTTCAGCGAGGCCGTTTCTTTTATGGTTAAAGAAAACAACATTAGTATAACCGATTTGGAAACGCTTTTACAACAACTTAAAAAAGCAAAGAAATGATACCTGTTGTCATCTACCTTTTAAAGGTTTTCCTGTGTTCGGCGCTGCTTGCAGGCTACTATTATGTAGCCCTCCGTAACAAGGTTTTTCATCAATGGAATCGCTTCTATCTTTTACTGGCAGTTTTACTTTCGCTGCTCGTCCCACTATTTCAGTTTACAATCTTTCACACACCCGATGAAGCAGAGCAAGGCGCTATTAAATTGTTACACGCCGTTCAATCCCCACAACAACCAGTTATTATTTCTTCCTCTCAAAATTATTTTTATCTGCTTTCGTCGCTGTCTTACCTATATGCTTTTATATCGTTTATCTTTTTATGCGCCCTTTTATTTTCTTTAGTTAGAATTGCTCAACTTATAGAGCAGCATCACAAACAGGAACTTCAAAACATTTACTTTATAAATACAGAAGTAAAGGGCACACCTTTCTCGTTTTTCCGATACATTTTTTGGAATAGCGCCATTGATATCAACAGCCATTCGGGTAAACAAATATTTAAACACGAGCTGGTGCATGTTCGTGAATGGCATACGCTGGACAAGCTCTTTATGCAAACCGTATTAATCTTCTTTTGGTACAATCCGCTGTTTTGGATCATTCGGTTTGAGTTAAGAATGATACACGAATTTATTGCCGACAAAAAAGCGGTACAACATCAAGATGCGTCAGAACTTGCTACAATCATTTTACAAACCGCATATCCCAAAAACTTCGCACAAATCATCAATCCATTTTTTCAACAATCAATTAAAAGGAGACTTGTTATGCTTACCAACATTGAAAACCCACGCCTAAATTATGCAAGCCGCGTTTTTATTTTGCCGTTAATAGCCTTTACCATACTGGCATTTTCAGTAAAAGCAGAAGCTATTACAGAATCCGAAAGCTCTGCAAAACCTTTGAAAAAGGGTACTGAACTTCCTGTTCAGGAAGATAAAAGCGAAGTGATAGCTTCCGCGTTTTACAGCACTAAAACAAAAACCGATACGCTGCCAAAAAAGAAAGAGATCAAGGAAGTAAATGTGAAAGAAAAAACCGTAGAAGTAATATATAAGGATGGAACAAAAGAAGAATTATCGGTACAGGAAGCTTATCAAAGAAAAATTATAACCATAAATTCAAATCAAAGTTCTGAAAGAACTGTATTAATAGGATCATCAACACCAACCGAAGCATTAATTATTGTTGATGGTAAGCCATACACCGAAGGCCTGAATACCCTACCCCCAAATGTAATCAAACGTTTAAATGTAATTAAAGGAACTGCAGCCTTAGCAAAATATGGAGATGAAGGAAAGAATGGCGTTATTGAAATAACCTTAAAAAAGGGGCACGAAACTTCAATGATCTTGGAAGCAGACAGTATAACAGTAACCGGCAGAGACAATAATAGCAGCATTCAAATAACCAGCATTGAACTGACAAAAATAAAGAAAGACACCGCAGAAGATTACGGAATGACCTTTACGAAAACTGAAATTGATCCGGAGTTTTTAGGTGGCGTTGCTGCCTGGAGAAAATACCTGGAAAGAAATTTAGATGCCCTCGTTCCTGTAAAAAACAAAGCGCCAATAGGAACGTACACCGTAGTAGCGCAGTTTATTGTTGCAAAAGACGGCACTGTATCCGACGTAAAAGCAATAACCAAACACGGTTACGGAATGGAGGAAGAAGTGATCCGGGTTATAAAGAATGGTCCCAAATGGAAACCCGCTATTCAAAATGGCAAAGAGGTAAGAGCTTATAAAAAACAGCCAATCACGTTTATGGTGGCAAGTAATTAATTATGCATCAAAGGCACCAAACAACTCCTTGATTTTCTTCTTTCTAAAATCAAAAATTTTGGTGAGCTGGGCCTTTACAACAGGCGCACCTAATGCACCAAAAACACCAAACGGAATTTTGTACTGCACGGTGTCCGTCATTTCTACACCGCCATTAATGGGTTTAAAAAGATGCTCGTGGTGCCATAAAGCATACGGACCTTTAAGTTGTTCATCCACAAACATTTTATAACGCTCTACCCTGCAAATTTTTGTTTTCCAAAAAAGCGGTATGTATAAAATTGGTTTTACAATGTACGTAATAATCTGCCCTTCATAAATCTCTTCATCGGTTAGTTTACTTGTAATTTTAAAACCTAAATCTTTTGGAGTAATAGCCGCCAGGTTTTTTGGACTGGAGAAAAAACGCCAGGCTTCTTCTACCGAAATAGGTACGGTTTGCATCTGCATTATTGAATGAATCCTACTCATGTGATGAACTTATTTAAAAAACGCTGATAGTTAAAAAGAAGCAAAAAAGAGGTCACAAAAAAACGCTCAAAAGAATGAAGTAATTTAACGCTCACATAATGAAACGAAAATTCCTCTGTTATGAAACAGAGGAATTTAATGTATTCGTCTTCTAATAACCTTTATACATCGTTGTCAGTTCCTTTGGGCTCAAGAGCCTCATCAGGATCAACAAATCCTTTCAGTTCGGTTAAGTTCGGATCGGTTTGCTGCTGCTTTACTTCATGCGGCGGCCGAACCACTTTATCATCAGTGGCTTCCTCTCCTTCGTTATCCAGATCTTTATCCATGCTTTGTGGTTTTAAATAAACAAATTAAATGCCCCGGCTTCCGCCAAGTAATTTAATGAGTAAAATAACTACGGCTGCTACCAGCAAAATGTGTATTAAGCCACCAGTTACATTAAAAGCAAACATTCCTAACAGCCATGCTATTACTAAAACAACAACTATTATATATAATATATTTCCCATTGTAAAAAATTTTTAAATTTTAAAAATAATAAGTAAAATTGATTAACTCATTGCACTGCGTACATTCCTTTCGGTACTTGCAAAGCTGCTTTTTGCTTTTCCTAAAGCTTCGTCTGCCTTACATTTCAGGTCATCCAAAGTATCAGAAAATTTCTCCGGATCGTTGAGGTAGTAGACTACTCCTGCTACCGCTGCACATACTAATGCGCCAAGTATTATCTTTTTCATGTTTAAAAGTTTAAGGTAGTTAGGCAATACCTGTGCCAGCTCAACTATAACGGGTTTTGGTGCGAAGAATGCAAACCGAAATGCCTTATCATCAATGCTTTATAAGTAATTTTAAAGCTGCGTGCAGCAGGCGTGCGTTGCGCATTTTTTTTCTCATTACAATTTAAACAATAAAAGAAAGCACAAAAAAAGGGGCTACCAACTGGTAAACCCCTCTATTAATTAATTGCTGCTGCGGTTAATAGCGTCCGTCTTTTGTATCCATATGACGACCAATAACATATCCTGCGCCGGCACCTAAAACTCCAAC